>NZ_JAUBRH010000088.1:0-19041 GCF_036701775.1 Microcoleus sp. N9_A2
TGTCATATCACCAATGGCAAAAACTTCTCGCTAATAGTAGCTTAAGTTTACTCCATCCTTTCCTTCATGGCACTACCAACTATTTGGATATATTGTGTTTAAAGGCTGTCTTTTTGGAGATTTTTTTAGTTATTAAAATATATTTTCCCCAAAGGTAAACGTACTTTTTTTGCTTTAATATCCTCCTAACTGGCGCTTAACTTAATTTTATTGGAGCACTATGTTATAAAGATGTTGCTAATTTTTGTGCTATCCATCTTCCAAATTCGTATCCTAAATTTTGAGGTTTTCGATCTAGAGTTTATCATAAGATTTTTATCTATAGCAATCCTTGCAGGAGTCATAAATTTTTTACCCCACCCCAACCCTCCCCGCGGGTTCGGGGAGGGAGTAAGAAATTTACAAATGATTTAGGATTGCTATATTTATCTGTGGCTTTTCTATGACTTCTATTCATTATCACATCTGGATAGAGTTTCTAGATTGTCTGGATATCCCTGAATACACAAATGAGACACTTTATTTACGGAGACACCCAAAAAATCAGCAATTTTAGCTTGATTTTTTCGGCGTTGCTGATTTACGGTATGAAAGGCTAAATATGCCAGTCATATAAACCAGTATCGACAAAGCTTGGGGATTTTCAACTGATTTTTTTCATACCCTGATTAAGCAACGCCATGTGTGTTATTTTTGACGCTCGGAGGACAACTTCATCATACTTTAGTTCAGCAGTTCAGCAACTCCGCCGATTATTCTCAAACACAACATTTGTTCTTGAACACCTGGGTTTTAGCACCTGCTTGTACGTCCGGTGAGGCTCGCCACCACCGCCACTAACTCAGCAGCATCTACGGGTTTGGTCAAATGCATCTGAAAACCTGCTAATAGTGCCTGCTGACGATCGTCATTCCGGGCATAAGCCGTCAGCGCGATCGCCGGTAGCCTACCGCCCCGCTGCGCTTCAAGTTGTCGCAACTTGCGGATCAGGGAGTAGCCATCCTCATCCGGCATCCCAATATCGCTCACTAAAACATCGGGGCTGCGATCGGTTGCGGTTTCGATAATGGTCAAGGCCTCCTTGACCGAAGCCACAGCCATGACATCAGCACCATACTTTTCGAGAATCGTACTCAGCAACTCTAGCGCGTCAGCCTCGTCCTCTACCACTAAGATTTGTAAGCCTTCAAGGGTCGGCGAGGTCTGAAACCTCCCATTCGCCTCGACGAGCGAGTTTAATGGCTCTGGATCGCTGGGTGGTAGATGGATAATCATCACGGGCAGTTTGACTGTAAAGGTCGTCCCCTGTCCTATCCCTGGACTCACTACCGTTACAGTCCCGCCATGTAATTCAACTAATTGACGCACAATGGCTAACCCTAAACCCAACCCCCCATAACTGCGAGTAGTCGTGCTGTCGTGTTGGCTGAAGCGATCGAAGACAAACGGTAGAAAATCCGAGCTGATGCCTGCTCCAGTGTCGCTGACAGTAATTTCAATATGGGAATTAACCCGCTGCAAACGAATCTGGACTCGCCCGTCTTTAGGCGTAAATTTTAGGGCGTTAGAAAGTAGATTCCACACAACTTGCTGCAACCTATCGGCATCACCCAACAGCGGGCCAACTTCAGAATCGAGCACGCTTTGCAGGCGAATTGACTTTGCCTCAGCCGCCAAGTGTACAGACTCAATCGCCGATTCAATCACCGGCACGAGGTTGACAGGACGGACTCGGAGGCGCAGTTTACCCGTGATGATGCGAGAAACATCGAGGATGTCTTCGATGAGCTGGGCTTGAGACTTCGCGTTTCGCTCGATCGTCTCCAAAGCCCGCAGGATCTTATCCTCACTCAGGGTTCGCTGCCGTAACATCGCTGACCATCCTAAGATCGCGTTGAGAGGAGTTCTGAGTTCATGAGAAAGAATCGAGAGAAACTCATCCTTGGCACGGTTGGCTGCCTCAGCGTCTGCCCGAATTATTTGTTCACGCATCAATAATTCGTCTTTGGTGCGATTAGACGCTTCCAGTTGGGCAGTGCGTTCTTGCACCCGTTGCTCTAGCTCCACATTAATCGCCTGGATACGGCGGCGACTCTCTTCTAGTTCCTGGTTTGTAAGGGCGAGTTGGGCTGGACTTGGCGCATCAAGCGCCACTGGAATTAAGGGAATCAGTAAAAAGGTGAACGTATAGAAAGACCAAACACCAGTGACAGCTTTGATCAGTCCTGACACCCAATAAATGGGGTGCCAAAGTGTCACTATTTCCATCAGGTGCGTCGTGCCACATAAGGCAAAGATAAAAAAGAAACCCACCAGCAGCGTCACCGTGTGGGCAGGCAGATCCTTACGTTCATTTGTAAAGTAAACAATGGCAACCGCCACCGAGTAATAAGCGAGGGTAGTCAAGGCATCGGACGTTATGTGCAGCCAGACTAACCCCGGTTTCCAGAGGTAACAATGCCCGTGAGGAATGAAATTATTAGAAAAGAAGGTGCTCAAGAGGTCAGGCATATTAGTTTACGGCACTGTCAAGTTAATTTAGGGGGTGTCATCAATTCAACCAGATGACCGCAGCAGCCAGAAGAATCGCACGCCGGAAAGTTCACCGCCCTAGGGTGACAGCGCGTCGCGATTGCCTGATACTGCTTGAACTTGGGGGGGGAAAGTTCTCCATCAAATGACGGGCTTTGTACAATTGAGCATAGTAAGTTTCCAGGGTATTGCAATTGCGGCGAGGTGAAATCACGGTGGTCTTCCCCTCGGCATTGAGGCGGTCAATCACACGCTGATCTGGATCATAGCCCTTGTTAGCCAGCAGTGTATCCGCCACCAGTAATGGCTGCAGTTGCTCGCCTCCTACTCGCGTCACCAGTTTGTCGGGGGGTGAGGTGAAACCCCAACGGATTGCCCAACGCATCCACGCGCTCGCATGAATCTTGTTACTCAATGGCCCTTTGCTGCCTCCAATTGCTTCATTCCTACGCTCCTCAAAAAGCTCAGCAGGAAGATGTTTCTTTCAAGTGGGAAAATGCCTGAATTAAAACTAAGTGTACCGCCGGGGAAATAGTAGGTAAATGTGCTTTAATATATGTCGTCAAAATTCGCTCCTAAAAACGAAAATAAAAAATGTTAGAGTTTGATCGCCTGTTCCAAACAATCGAAGAATTAGTAATGCTGCACTCACCCAGCGGTGCGGAATCGGAAATTAACCAGCGGTTGATGGAAAAATTCGCCGCCCTGGGAGTGAATGCTTGGGTCGATCGCGCGGACAATGCGATCGCCCTAATTAAGGGTCGCAATCCCGAAAAGTCGATCGCCATTACCGCCCACAAAGACGAAATTGGCGCCCTAGTTAAAACAATAGGCGAGAGTGGCCGCGTGGAAGTCCGCAGATTGGGGGGCTCGTTTCCTTGGGTTTACGGCGAAGGCGTGGTGGATTTGCTCGGAGACAAGCAAACAATTAGCGGCATTCTCAGCTTCGGTTCCCGCCATGTTTCTCACGAATCTCCTCAGAAAGCTCAGCAGGAAGATGTTTCTTTAAAGTGGGAAAATGCCTGGATCGAAACTAAGTGTACCGCCGAGGAATTAGCCGAGGCCGGAATTCGACCGGGCACGCGGATGGTGGTGGGAAAACACCGCAAGCGCCCGCTGCGTTTGAAGGATTGGATCGCGAGCTACACTCTGGACAACAAGGCTTCAGTGGCGATTTTGCTGGCTCTGGCGGAATGTTTGAAAGAGCCTGCGGTGAATGTTTATTTGGTAGCGTCGGCGAAGGAGGAGGTTGGGGCGATCGGAGCTTTGTATTTCACGCAGCGCCAGCCGTTGGACGCGCTGATCGCTTTGGAAATTTGCCCTCTGGCGCCGGAATACCCGATTCGTGACAGCGAAAACCCGGTTTTGCTGGTTCAGGACGGCTACGGAGTCTACGATGAAGGATTGAACGCCCAATTGCGCGCAGCCGCCGCAGCCGCCGATGTAGAGGTGCAGTTGGCGGTAATTAGCGGTTTTGGGAGCGATGCTTCGATCGCGATGAAGTTCGGCCACGTAGCCCGCGCCGCTTGTTTGGCTTTCCCCACCCAGAACACCCACGGCTTTGAAATTGCTCATCTCGGGGCGATCGGCAATTGCGCCGCCATCCTCAAAGCCTACTGTGACGAGCTTTGGGACGACTAGAAAAAAAACTTTCACAAAGTAGTTGACAGATCGGGAAAGATTAGTTAAGGTAATAAAGGTGCGGAACACAAGCAAACGCAACGACGCGCCCCCATCGTCTAGAGGCCTAGGACACATCCCTTTCACGGATGCGACGGGGATTCGAATTCCCCTGGGGGTATTGAAAATTTAAGTCTGATATCAAAGTGATATCTAGTATGTGGGGTGGGCATTTTGCCCGCCCTTATTGCTATTCGGTTTAACATTAAGCTGATGCGTGCGATCGCCTTTTCGTTAGTTTGCACCATTGCCATTGATGTCGAAGTTTTCTATGATGGGAATTTCTGAAGGTGAGGAAGCTACGATTCGCAGGTTGATATCAACTATGATTTGATTTTTATCAACAACTACATTTGCTTTTTTTATTAAGAATTTTATTGGTAAACAATCGCCTGATTCAGGTTCGGGAGACGGCTGAGTTTTATATCCTGCGTCCTCCAGCCATTCACAAATCTTCCTCCAGTTTTCTACCTTTTCATCACCTTTCCCTACAAGATTTTTTACATATTGGTATAAAGTATTACAGAAATCTACGGCAATCCCCTTGGGGTTTTTACTGAGGGTTTCGGCAATTTCGGTGGGACTGTGACCGCAGAGTAGACCCCGTAGATGTTGTTTCTCTGTGGGCGTGAGCCGCTTTCCCTTGGCGGATGCTAGGTCTGTGTAGAGGGTTTCTAAGTCCCAGTCGCGGGCAGCTTCGGGGAAGCGATCGTTAGAGGATGCCATTGCAGGGGATAGGTTTCTGGATTTTTTATAATCAAAGTCTAGCACAATTCCTAATGCTTATTAGTTTCTTTGTTAAAGGTAGTTAGGTTAGTATCAGGGAAAGCAGGATCGTGATTAATTTTACACAGGAAATTTGGGCAAGGCTCACTTCTTGCGAGGTACAGTTTTCTGCTCGACAGAGTTATCCACACAAACTCCTCATAATTAGGTATTTACCCGTAAATGTTTAACCACGAATACAAAAAAGAGGCACAAGAGAAACTGCGCCGTGCAGTAGAAAACTACCAAAGAGATTGTGAGTATTTACAAAATGCCGCTGGAAGTCTTTATCAAACGCGAGTTAATCGTGGGGTTGAGATTATCCAACTATGCGAAAATTACATTAACACGTTGGCAAACTCGCCAAAAGAGTTTAGCAAAGTCGTTACAAAACTGAAGTTTCAGCTCCAGGAAATTACTGGCAAAGATTGGGATCTAATTTATTCGGCTCATAACAGCAATGTAGCAGCAGCAGGTGGTGCAGGAGTCATGGCTGGAGCAGGAGTTGCCTGTTTTGGGCCAGCAGCAGCAATGGCAATTGCTACAACTTTTGGAACAGCCTCAACAGGTACTGCGATTGCTTCTCTTTCCGGTGCAGCCGCCGTTAATGCTGCTTTAGCCTGGTTAGGAGGTGGCGCTCTTACTGTGGGTGGTGGCGGTATGGTGGCTGGAAATGCACTGCTGGCACTAGCAGGGCCGATTGGCTGGGGGATTGGTGGTGTAGCTTTGGCTGGTAGTGCTTTTTGGACAAGTAGCGAGAATGAGAAAATTGGGAACGAAGCCAACAACCGCGCTCTTGAAATTGAAGGTGACACAGCTAAAGTCAACATAACCAAGAAAGAAGTCAATCTTCTGGAGGGGGAAACTGTCAAACTAGCTAACTTGATTCAAAGTGAACTGCAATACTTCAAGCAGAATGCACCTTTGAATTACCTGAATTTTAGCCAAGCTCTCAAACAAAGGCTGGGGACTTTAATCAATTCCATTACTTCCCTGAGCGAGTCGATTAAAAAGACCGTAGACCTGAAAATGTAATTATAATTTGGAGTGCAGCATTATGCTCTAGCAATTAGGGAGTAATGCTGCTATTTTTTTAAACATGGAAAACAGAGAAGATAGACATCTGACAACTCAATTCGTTGCTGCAATAGTAGCAGAGGAAAATCTGCGCCATGCAGAACAGCTTGCAACGGAACTCAGTAAACAAGACCGAGCATTTTTTGCAGCGGTCGGAGAGATTGATAAAGTTCGTGATTTTGTAGGTAGCCCAGAAAAAATTCTGGGAAACACAAGCACAAAACACGGTGAAATAGCTGAGCAAGTGGAAGTTGGTATTCGCAATGCAAAATCTCTTTTGAACTCCTCTGAAACTCGCGCTACTTTTGAGGGAGTGGGTAGAACAGCACCGGAAGATTATTTAATTGATGGTATTAAAGTACAGTCTAAATTTGTGAATGGGGTTGGCAATAATTTAGACCACGTTCTCGACCACATGAAGAAATACGAAAACTTTGGCAGAGATGGGTCATATTACCATATCCCTAAAAACCAATATGAAATTATTGATAAAATTTTGAAAGGGCAACAAGTCGAGGGAATAACAAGTCGTACTGCTCAAAAAATACAAGAAAAAGCTCAAGAAATAGAGCAGATGTCTGGTCGTCCTTTCAGTCAGACTGTTCAAGCTGGCTCGTCTAACTATGAAGATGTGCAAATAGGCAAAGTTGACGATACGCTAGACCGCAAAGAGCATGAATTAAAGCAAGAACACAAACAAATTAAGGATGGGATACGCTACGAGGCTCAACCTACTCTGGCTGATTTTGGTAACGTTGCTTTTAAAGGCGCGGTTATTGGTGGTAGTATTCGATTTGCTACTAAGCTTTACGCTAAGTATAAGCAAGGTAAAAACGTTTTTAAGGGTGAGTTAACCCCCGAAGACTGGCAAGAAATTGGAATTGATACCGCAAAAGGAGCTGCACTTAGTGGTATATCGGCAACAGCTATTTATGGGTTAACCAATTTTACCCAAATGTCTGCACCTTTAGCTGGTGCTTTTGTTAGTGCAGGCTTGGAAGTTGCTAGTTTAGTCGGTAGTTTTAATCGAGGGGAAATTACTGCCGATCAATTCGTTGAATTAAGTTTATTTGCTTGTGCTGATTCAGCCATTGTTGCTGCTGGGGCTACTATCGGACAAGCTTTGATTCCGATTCCTGTTGTTGGCGCTTTCATTGGTGCGATCGCGGGTCGAATCGTGACTGGTTTTTGCAAGCAGTTATTGGGACAAGATACTCATCTTGCTCGACAAGTGGAACAATATTATCAACAGTCCCTGGCTAAAATTGACCGAGCTTACAAGGCAGCCGTTGCTAATCTTCTTGCTACCTATGAACGACTAGGTAATTTAGCAGAAGCAGCTTTTGATCCTAACTTAAACCTCGAAGTGAGATTACAAGCTAGTATCGAATTAGCTGAAGCTTATGGCGTTTCTGATTCCAAGATTATTCACAATGTAGATGAGCTTGACTCTTTTATGCTGAGTTAATCGAATAAAATATTAGGAAATCATCGGGAATTTTTAACGCAGATTTAGTATAAGGTGCGCCGAAGCGCACCCTACAGAATTAGATCAAAGTTTTTACTCGTGCAACTTCAACAGCGGTTCAATCTGCTGCCTTTGAAACTGCAATTCATCCGCCAAAGGTTGGTAAATTTCTCGATCGCCCTTTGCATCGCAATAATCCCACAAACCATTGTAACAGTGCCTGTCGTCGTCCCAACCCGGATGGTTAACAATCGGATACAAACAGACTCCATCTATCGGAACGCCTGCTTTCATTGCCGCGGCTACCTCCGTGCACACATAATTCAACCAGACGGGTCTAAAATCGTCTTCAGTACCCGTTTCGGCGATGAATAAGGGGCGGCCGTAGCGATCGAACACTTCTTGCAGCATTTCGCGAAACGGGCGGTACAGCTTGTCAGTGTATTTCATGGGATCTTCATTGTGAATCCACTGATTGCGATCGTAATAATTCAACCCAATAATATCGAGATATTTTTCCTTACCGCCAAGTTCCGGGCGAAAGCGTCCCGCCAACATATCCCAAGCTTGATATTGCGATAAGCGATAACCTTCCGCCTCGTCTCGATCCTGCGGCCTGTCAGGATCGGCAATAATGTTAATTACCGGGTCGATTTGAACGATGCGAGTGCGGGGATTGACTTTCCAAACTGATTCTATCCCTGCGATCGCAGCTTTGATTAACTGGGTTTTGAGCTCGTCTCCCCTTCCTTTAGCAAAAGGATTGATATAAGCAACTTCGCCGCCGGCCCAAGCAATAAATGAAATTTCATTGACAGGTGTTACAAAAGGTGTTTGGTCGGTTTCCTCAGTTAGCACTTCCATAAAAGCGCTCACCATCTGGGCAAATCTGGACACAAACTCGTCGCTGAAAATATCAATATCGTCTGGCCAGCCGTAGTGAAACAAATCCCAAATTACCTGCATTTTCATGTCGCGGGCGGCCCGGATGATTGGCAGGGAACTGGAAAAATCGTATTTTCCGGGCGACTGTTCAATTAAGTGCCAGCGGAGGCCTTCGCGGACTGTGTAAATGCCTTGCTGTTGCAATCGCTGGTAGTCGGCGACTGCAAATTTATCGTGGCCGGTGGCGGCTGTGACATCGAGGCGTTTTCCTGATAGCAATTTGTGGGTAGAACATTCAAAGCCACCCATGAAAAAACTTTGAAACATCACTGGATAATGGGTAATTGGTAATGGGGCATCGGGCATCGGGCATCGGGCATCGGGGATTGGGCATTGGGCATTGGAAGAGGTTCATAAATGATTGAGACTTGTTATATCCAATAACTTGGAACTGCGGGCAATTATTACCAATCACCAATTACCAATTACCAATCACCAATCACCAATCACCAATTACCAATTCCCCATGCCCCATGCCCCATGCCCCATGCCCAATTAGCACTGAGTAATAGCTTGCGACTGTGCACTTTCTTCGGGAATATCCCAGCCGAGAGTTGCCGCCGCCATCGCCTCTAGGGGAAACTTGGGAGTGCGATCGGCATACAGCAAACCGTTAGCTTCTTGGAAAGTATCGGTTAACTGCGTGTAACAAAATCCACTGAACATTTCCACTTGGTTTACCACCTTCAGCAGGGCGGTGTAGCGCCTTTGCAGTTCCTTAGTGTCCCACGCGCGCACGTAGCCCCAAACTCTGTAATATTCGGGGTTTTCGTGGCCGGCGCAGGCGATGCCGCCGAATTCTGTCAGCATCATCGGCTGTCCTTGGTGCGGGTGGCCGTCGAGGGTGAGGATGCGCCCTCCCGGACGCCCGCGATCGAACAAATCGGCTAGCTGCACTTCCGGCCCGTAGCGCTTGGCTAGGGTTTGCGGGTTGTTGTCGTAGTCGTGAATCGCCAGGATGTCGGTATCGATGCTTTCCCAGCCGTCGTTACCGATGACGGGGCGAGTCGGATCGAGGGTTTTTGTCAAGAAATACAGCGCTTGCACGTAGTTGCGGTGGGCTGCGGCTTCGACTAAATTCGGAACTCCCCAGGATTCGTTGAACGGCACCCAGACTACGATACAGGGGTGGCTGGCGTCGCGGTCGATGACTTCCGTCCACTCGCGCGTCAGCCGTTCAACGGCTTTGGGAGTGAAGCGGTAGGCGCTGGGCATTTCTTCCCAAACTAGGAGCCCCAGCACGTCGGCCCAGTACAAAAAGCGCGGATCTTCGATTTTTTGGTGCTTGCGGACGCCGTTGAAACCCATTGCTTTGACTAATTCGACATCGTGGCGCAAAGCTTCGTCGTTAGGGGCAGTCATCATCGTGTCGGGCCAGTAACCTTGGTCGAGCACCAACCTCAAGTAGTAGGGGCGGCCGTTGAGCATGAAGCGATCGCGCTGGATGCTGACCGTCCGCATGGCGGTATAAGATTTAACCTCGTCGAGTAGTTTACCGTCGGCCCACAACTGCACTTGAGCATTAATTAGCGTCGGTTTTTCGGGACTCCACAGCAATTCGTTGCGGTAGTCGTCGATACCCGGGTCTGAGAGGGCGATGCGGCGGTGGATTTCGCCGTTGATGACTTCGTAGGTGTCGTTGACAAGCATTAAGCAGCCGATCGACAGTTTAACTTTAATCTGAATTCCCGACTGGCGATCGCCCGCGACAAACGCTTCAAAACCGATTTCCCAGCGTTCAAACTGGGGAGTCCAGCGGATGCGCTCGATATAAGTGTGAGGCACCAATTCTACCCAGACTGTCTGCCAAATACCGGTCGTGCGCGGATACCAAATACTGTGGGGCTCTATTTGCCAGTCTTGCTTGCCGCGCGGTTTCTCCAAATCTTGCGGGTCGTCCTGGGCCCAGACTGTCACCCGCTGCGGCCCGCTGAGGTTCAAAACTGCTGTAATGTCTGCGGTGAAAGGAGTGTGTCCGCCTTGGTGTTCGATGACAAACTGACCGTTCACCCAGACGCGGGCGCGGTAGTCTACGGCCCCGAAGTGCAGCAGCACTCTGCTTTCTGTGTGGGGTAAGTCAAATTCGCGTTCGTACCAGCAGTTGGCGTGAAAATTCGTGTCGCCGATCCCGCTTTTTGCCGATTCTGGAGCAAACGGCACTTCTATAGTGTGAGTCCACTCAGAAATATCGATCGGCTGCACGCAGTGCCCCGCGTCGTCGTAAGCAAACCTCCACTGACCGTTGAGACAAATCCAGTTGCTCCGGCGCAGTTGTGGGCGCGGATAACCTGTTTTCCGTCCTTGAACTGTCACCTTACTATCAAGAGTTGCAGACTCTTCTATTTCGCAATTTTCTATTTCTCTACCTAACCAACTCATCGGCACATCTACCCAAAGTTATATTTATAGGTTAGCGACAATTACCCCGACTTTGACAAGTTTTTTGCTGATTAATTTGTAAAAGTTTAGCAAAGTAAAACAGCCTCATCTAAAGGCTGTCTTATGCTGAACTCATTAATCATAAGAAAGAAGAAAAAACCAGGAAGATTTTTCCTATCCCCCCCTCTCCCCCCTCTCCCCCTCTCCTTCTAGCTAGCAAGACTTTGCAAACCTCCTAAAGGTTCAGTTAGCTCAGTTTTGAGAGAAAATTCTTCTGCAAACGGCAAACAATGAAATATTTGCTGTAGTCCCGTGAGTTCAAAGAGAATTCTAACTTGTTCGCTCATGGCAGAGATCAAAAGTATACATTCGCTGTCTCTAACTAATTTCACGATCGCCACTACAGCCATTAACTCGGAATTTTTCAGGAAATTTATTTTAGAGAAATCCAGCATCAGAATTTTGCCACCGCTTTCAATGAGGCGCTGTATTTCTTTCTGAAACTGAGCAAATTGAGAAATTTCTAAAACCTCATGAGACAAAACAATTTTCACTAGAACGTTCATTTTTACCTCAATGCTTGTTTGAATTATTAAATAACTTATGATGAAAACCGAGTAAGGTGCTCTGTGGGCACCTTACCTTTTTACCCGTAACTAGCAGCTTCCAGCTACTTGGTAGCAGATTTGCCGTTGCCGTTGCCGTGGCTGTTGCCGTTGTTGATAGCAGCGACTTCTAGAGAAGCTGCGCCTGGGCGATGGGCAACTCCATTGGAGGAGCTGACATTAGAGGCAGAAGCGTTAACATTTTCTACCAATTCAATCACCGGCTTGGTAGTAATTTGAGTGTAAGTTGTCAGAGCTTGAGCGACCACTTGATCCATGTTGTAATACCTGTAAGTCGCCAGCCTTCCCACGAAAGAAACTCCCGGAGTTGCATCAGCCAAAGCCTTATATTTCTTGTAAATTTCGGCATTTTCTGGACGCGGGACTGGGTAGTAAGGGTCTCCCTCAGCTTGGGGATATTCGTAGACAATGCTCGTTTTTAGATGCTCTTGTCCGGTGAGGTATTTAAACTCCGTGCAGCGAGTATATAAATGCTCGTTGGGGTAATTTACCACCGGTGCTGTTTGGTGTACGGGTACGTTCAGCGTTTCGTGCTTGAATTCCAAGGAACGGTAAGGAAGTTTGCCGTAGCAATAATTGAAATAGGAATCGACAGGCCCGGTATAAATCATTTCCCCGTAAGGGATAAAGCCCTCAATCTCCCGGTAGTCGGTATTCAGCATCACCTTGATGTTTGGGTGAGAAAGCATCTTTTCAAACATCCGAGTGTAGCCGTGCAGCGGCATTGCTTGATAGGTATCGGTAAAATAGCGATCGTCCCGGTTAGTGCGAGTGGGTACCCGCGCAATCACTGAGTTGTCGAGTTCCGACGGATCCATTCCCCACTGTTTGCGGGTGTAGTTGCGGAAGAATTTCTCGTAAAGTTCGCGGCCGACTTTGCTGACAACGACATCTTCGGAAGTGCGAATGTAATCCTTGGGTTCTGCTACTTTCGCGAAGAAATCTTCTACTTCAAATGAGGTGAGATTCAGTCCGTAAAGTTGGTTGACGGTGTTGAGATTGATGGGAATTGGCAGCAGTTGACCGTCAACGCTGGCGAGCACGCGGTGTTCGTAGGGCCGCCACTCGGTGAAGCGCGAAAGATACTCAAAAACGGGGCGCGAATTGGTGTGAAAAATGTGGGGGCCGTATTTGTGTACGAGGATGCCGTGGTTGTCGTAGTGATCGTATGCGTTGCCGCCGATGTGGTTGCGGGTATCAATTATCAGGACTGTTTTTCCGGCTTCATTTGCTAGTCTTTCGGCAATGACGCTACCTGCAAATCCTGCACCGACAATTAAATAGTCAAACATTAAAACACCTCTGATTTTTAGTAAGGTAATGGGTAATTTCTAATTGAAAACAAAGCGATGAGTGTTGAGTGTTAAGTTTTGAATGCGTACATTGGTAACTCTTTAACTTAAACCTCCACCTTCCTAACTTAAAACTTTCATCCTGCCTTCTGCTTTCTGCCTTGTGCCTTCGATCGCACTTTCGATCAACCCCAGCATTTCGCCCCAGGTATTGTCCCAAGAATTGTCTGCTAAAAAGGCGTCTACTTCGCTCAGCCACTTGGTGCGAACGTCCGAACTTTCGCTGAGGATTTCTTCACCACAAGCAACGAATTCTTCAGAATTGCTAGCAATCCGAACCAAGCCGTTTTCTCCGTAGGGCCGCACCACGTCGCGGATAGGAGTAGAAATCACCGGTTTGCCGGCAGCGAGGTATTCTGGAGTTTTCGTGGGACTAATAAACTTAGTCGATTCGTTAATCGCAAAAGGCAGCGTGGCGATATCCCACCCGCCAAGATACGCTGGCAGTTCTTGATAAAATTTGCCACCGAGATAGTGGATATTTGGGTGAGTTGGCAGAGTTGCCGGATCGATTTTCACCACCGGGCCAATGATGACTAAATGCCAGTCCGGCTTTGCTTCCGCAAGGCCCGCTAGCAGTTCGATATCCATGCGTTCGTCTATGACGCCATAAAATCCCAAACGCGGGTGAGGGATGTTTTTTTGATCCGCCGGTTCTTCTGAAAGATTCCTGGCTTTAGCAAAGTGTTCTTTTTCGATGCTGCTGGGGAAGGGGTGAATGTTTGGGTGCTGGTGCTGTTTGGCTTCGTATAAATTGTGTCCCCCGGTAAATACTACGCTAGCGCGCTTTAATAATTGGTTTTCATTGGCTTTTAAATCGGGGTGCGCGCCTTGGAATGCTGACAGTTCATCCATGCAGTCATAGACTACAGCTAGCGGCTTTAAGTGGTTGGTGAAACTGACAGCCATTGGTGTGTAATACCAGAGGATATACTGGCTAATGTCTGCCGCTCTCAACAAATCATCTAGCATTGCCTGCTGAGCAGTTTGTGCTGTTGCTTCGCTGGTTCCTTCGCTCAGGTGCGGTACTATTACCCAGACTCCGCTTTCGTGGATGCTGACATCAAGCCACCAATCTCTAGCCGCGCTAAACACAGGTTCTTCTAGAAAGAATACACGACGAGTTTTGGCACAGCGACTCAAGAGATGTTGCGGACGCTGATAGACAAAATTCCACCGCAAATGAGACAGGCAAACTAAATCTGGTACATTTACAGCCTCAGTTGTTGATAAGTTGGCGCGCAATGCGGGCGACGCAGCGAATTGAGAGGGCGATTTGGCTGTATCTATAGATGTAAATCGGATCTCCCATGCTCGATCGTTATTGCTATAATTATTGTTTACTGAGTTTTCTGGGGGCGACATATTAGCCTCTGGAATTTGTCAAGGAAAATTTGTCCGTTAAAAGTTGTCAATAGGATATATTTCTCAGCAGTGTCTTACTGAAAGTTGCAAGCCTCAATCTGAGAAATTTTATTGACGAGCAAGCGCCGCATTCATTGAACCAAACAAAGAAACTGTTTAGCTGCGGAAAAAACAGGCTTATCTGCTTTTTTCAAAATTGAAACTTGGAGATAAGTTAATATGGTTTGACTTGCTATTGTTGTTAAATATAACCCGGTTTTTCTGCGATTACTTCTATCTGAAGGATGAGTTCTCTCTCAGGACACACCCAGCTTACACGCTGGGTTCCAAAGCCGTTAAAATGCCGATCGACCTTGTAAAATGACTCTTAACTGGCAGGTACGGGGTGAAAAAAGAGCGAGTTTTATTGCTTTATTTGGAGATGATAGAAAATTTGCCATTAAGCTTATGTTGCTTTTTGATTTGACAAACCTTGCTTTTTTTAACTCATCCGATCGCTAATTTGGAAAATTTGTATCCTAATATACCAAGTCGCGCCAGAGATTTCTGACTTCCGATAGATTAACAATTGACAGTTTATGCAGTGAGGTTAAACTCACCTAAGAGTACCTGTCTCAACAATACCAAAGAAACCAGGCAACCGCAACGATAAACCTAAGATTTTGCGCGAGTCTGTGGGAAGAAACCAAGATGATGACATTGGCGCTGTGGGCGTCAGTTTAACCTCGCGCCCACAGCACAAATGTCAATCATCCCTCTAAGGGCTGGTTCGCCGATATCTGCAATCAAAGGCAAAATATCCACCTAAATCCGCGACTCTAAAATTGCTGCTATTTTATAGTCGGCGGCTGTCAATCTTGGCGATTCCTCCTCCAAAGGCAAAATCTTGCACCGTGGAACTCTTTAAGAAATCGTGAGGAAAACCCAATTCAATTGCACTTACTTTGTCTAACTGCTGCATTTGTTCGGGAGTTAATTCAAACTCCAAACAAGCGAGATTTTCCTGAAGTTGCGAGAGTTTGCGCGAACCCACAATCGGAATAACTTCGACTGGCTGTTGGATCAGCCAATTTAGCGCTACTTGAGAAGCAGGTTTGCCAATTTCGGCTGCTATTTTGCTAACTTCGTCAGCAATTTTGAGGTCTCGTTCGTTAATTTTTCCCGATTCAGGTGAATTCAGCCGTTTAGCTTCACTGGCTGTTTCTGAAGTGTTGTATTTTCCTGTCAGCAAACCGGCTGCTAGAGGACTCCAAGCTGTGACGCCAATATCAAAGGCTTTGGCCATAGGGATCAAGTCCCGTTCTGGAGTTCGCTCTTTTAAAGAATACTCGATTTGCAAGCCGATAAATGGTGTCCAACCGCGCAGATTGGCGATCGTATTTGCTTGAGAAATAATCCAAGCCGGCGTATCGGAAATGCCGATATAAAGAATTTTGCCGGCGCGCACCAAATCATCAAAAGCGCGCATCACTTCTTCGACTGGTGTCGTAAAATCCCAAGCGTGCAGCCACAGCAAATCTATGTATTCAACTTGCAGCCGCTTCAAACTGGCCTCTACTGCTTGCACCATATTTTTGCGGTGGTTGCCGAAACCGTTGATTTCGCCATTCTTCATGTTGAGGCTATACTTAGTGGCAACTACCCATTTTTCGCGATCGGCTGCGATGAACTCACCGACATATTTTTCGCTAGTACCGTTGGTGTAGAGATTCGCGGTATCAATGAAATTGCCGCCCGCTTCTGCAAAGGCGTCGAACATTTTACGGCTTTCGTCGTAGGAGCTCCCCCAACCCCACTCTTCCCCAAAAGTCATGGTTCCGAGGCAGATTTCGGAAACGCGAAGTCCGCTGTGACCTAGTAGTTTGTATCTCATGTCACCCGTCCGTTAGTTAATGGTTGTTAACAGTTTAGATCGGGATTTCCCAAACTGTTGCCATCAGTCGGGGTGGCGGGCTTTTGTTGTGCATTAGCGCTGTGCTGGATGTGGAATGTTTCCCAAGTTAATCAAAATGTCGTAGCTGGCGGGGCGGAACGCCATCGCCCCTGTGTTTACTTTCAACACCCTGCAGGGGCGAGCCTTTTACTAATGTATTGAGGATTACACTGCTCAATTAAAATACAGTAAAAACGGAGAACTTTTGTCTACCTTTAGATAGGTATTTTCTGAAATGAGTTAAATAAAAAAATTGCTATCTTAAATATCACAAAACCAGACAGAACCAGAGAAAAAATTAATGTAGCTAAATTAACTTTTTAGCGTTATAGTGATTTACAGATTACAAAAACTAGGTGACTCACTTGGCTGACATCGTTGATACCGCCGTTTCGGCAGGCTCTTTTACTACCCTAGTTGCTGCCGTCCAAGCCGCTGGTTTAGTAGATACTCTCAAAGGCGCTGGCCCTTTCACAGTTTTCGCTCCTACAGACGAAGCTTTTGCTAAGCTTCCCGCAGGTACTGTAGACTCACTGCTTAAGGACATTCCTAAGCTCAAAAAAATCTTGACTTATCATGTCGTTTCTGGCAAAGTTATGGCCGCTGATGTGGTCAAACTGAAATCTGCGAAGACAGTTGAAGGCTCAGAAGTTAAAATTGATGCTTCCAATGGCGTCAAAATCAATGATTCTACCGTTACTACAGCCGATGTTGCTGCTGATAATGGTGTCATCCACATTATTGATTCAGTCTTGCTTCCTGCGTAAGCACAGACTTAGATAGCGCAATACTATCTTGAGGGCGGTGGCTGTTGTTAGCCACCGCTCTTTTTTAATTGATAGTTGAGATTTAAATATTTTACACAGCTCGATAATTAAAACTATCGCTTTTTTCTCACTCTAGACGGAGGAAAAGTGAAAATCAGGATGATCTTCAATTACATCCCAATACTTCTCGGTTAAGGTCTAAGCATTACTGAGAATAGAAAAATGAAGCTCCTGGCGCTGAGTACCAGTACCTTTATGAAAAGGTTTTTTGGACAAAAACTTGGAGCGAGGTTTTTTAACAACGCGGGGGTTATTTCGACCCTGACGTTTTGGGATCTTTTCATCCAAAATGTCGCGAATCAGCCCTTGAAAAAAAAGGGGATAGTTAAGATTGTTCAATATTTTGAAAATTAGGAATTGCCCCATCACATTCAGAGTACCAGTAAAACCAATCCGTAACGGTGAAATTCCCGCTGTTTCTGCCGCTTGAAACATTAAACAACGGATGCACCAATGTCCGAGTAGCCAGCCATAAATTTCTTGAACAACTTCACTCTTGCTTGAGAGAACGAATGGGAGTTTTGCGACCTAAAAGATGAGTTTTAAGTTCATCAATGGTACTTTCGATTTCCCATCGTTGGTGGTATTCTGCTGCTAATAATAAAGCTGGAAAAACCGTTACATCCATCAAACTGGTAATCAGACGATAAGTTCTTGGCTCCGAATCCGAATCAATTGTGTACTCAATGATTCTGACTTGAATCTTTACTGCACCTTGCGGTGCGGGATTTACCATTTGGATTTATCCAACTTAAATAGGAGCCATCTTATAACACTTGTTCGACCTCGAATTTAACATTGGCAGGTAATCGACCTAAGTAGTGACAAGATTGTTTAAGTGTCGCATTGACCATTTTATAAGAGTGCAATCCACGCGTCCCACATCAGCAGCATTCACGCAGTTACTGACCGGAGGAGTTTTTGAACCCGAACCCGCTCCCCAATCCGATATGGACACATCAACGCATCAATAATTAGATGAGTTCCTGTTTCTACCAGCAGCACTAATCTTACTTTTGGAAAAGCTGCTTTAGTCCCAGGGCGTGTTCCTGGATACCCAAAAACTCGCGGCTGGGGCTGGACTATCTGGGACATCTATCACTGTTCCATCTACTGCCATGACTCGTAATCCACCCAAAAAAGCCCCATCAGGAAAGTGGTGAAGCCATTGGATGAACTACTTGCTCAAATAACTGAGTGATTACTCTACATCCAACTCGCTGCCTAGCTTCACTTATTGAGGAACTACTGGGTACTTGCCAATACTCTCCTAACAATACTGCGGACAGTTTTTGAGGCAGAGGCTGAAACCCTCATTCTACCGTTAGCATTTGACCTCACTGAGAAGGCTGAAACCCTCATTATGCCGTTAGTGATTGAAAACTGTCCGGACTATTGTACTTAACCCCAGTAAGAGTGAGTGTGATTTTTGCTAAATTTTGCTTAATATCGCGTGGTAAAGGTTAAGAATGATCGCCTGGTTGAGGAGGATCACATCCTTCTTAAAGAAAGTTGACACCAATGAACCTTGCCTTACCCATACTCGAAGTAAGCCCCATCATCAGGTTGAACCAATGAGTGCTTCTACTCATACGCGGGAAATAGTCCGCCTAAAAGCCTTATGTTGGTCCAAAAAAAGACCCCATGGTTAAAAGAGGAGTCAGCCAGCGGAGGTCGGAGCAGTGAAGGGCAGCCGAAACCCTTGGTGTGTATAGGTTCAAAAAAAACTCAAAAATAGTTTCCCAAAAAGCTTGACAACCCCTTGCGAAATAAGTATATTAATAAAGCGCCAGAGAGAAGGCGGTTCACACCGCGGACTTAAGGCACAAAACTGAACCTAGAAAAAAGAATAGTTTGAAAGCTTAAAGCACTATTAACCTCGTCAAAAAAATCAAGATAGAGAGTCAAAGCGAGAGCTGATACTTAATATCGCAAACAACTAGAAAAATGTCAAGGGGAAAAAACCAGCTTCAGGGCTGAGTGGAAAGAACTTGATTAAAGCCAAAAGAACAATCCAACACGGAGAGTTTGATCCTGGCTCAGGATGAACGCTGGCGGTCTGCTTAACACATGCAAGTCGAACGGAGTAGAA
>NZ_JAUBRH010000089.1:0-18377 GCF_036701775.1 Microcoleus sp. N9_A2
TTACCCTATCTTTTTTCATGCTATTTGTCTAGAGTTGCCGGACTGTATGACTTTCAGGCGACCTGTCGCCCCGTCAGGGGCGATCGTACTTTGGGAAAATAAGGGCGATCGTACTTTGGGGAAATAAGGGCGATCGACCAGAAGCGTGAAAAAAGACAAGTTGCGATCGCCTACCTGATGACTTAAAATAGAAGAGATATATAGCTCTGCGGTCAAAATGGACAGAATCTCCGTCAACCCTCAAATTCACTTCGGTAAGCCTTGCATAATGGGTACGCGCATTACTGTACAGAGTGTTCTCGAATTACTAAATGAAGGGCTTTCTTTTGGAGAAATTATCCGAGACTACTATCCCGATCTGGAACTGGATGATATTCGGGCGTGCTTGCGTTATGCGATCGCACTGGTGGCGGCTGAAGATGTCCACTTGGCATTAGCTTAAATTATGAAATTTCTGATCGATCAAGATGTGTATGCTGTCACCACAAAGTTTTTGATTGATGCAGGACATGATGTAATTGTTGTCGCTCAAATGGATCTAGCGCAAGCAAGTGATGAAGAAATACTGAGAGTAGCGCAAGCAGAAAATCGCATCCTGGTTACGCGAGACAGAGATTACGGAAATCTTGTTTTTGTGAGGGCGATCGGAACACGTGTAATTTACCTTCGAGTCTTACCTAAAATGCTGAATGAAGTTCATAATGAACTAGCAGGAGTTATAGAAAATTACTCTGAAGTAGAACTAAGAGGGGCATTTGTGGTTGTAGAACCTGATGGATATCGGTTTAGAAAACCGCTTAGATAGGGTATTAATTAGGTGGGTGTAGGAAAGCAAAGGGCGATCGGACTTGGGGAAAATAAGGGCGATCGTATTTCCCCACTACTTAACTTCGATCGTGATTGTAAACCAGCCAAACAGCGTGGATCATGCCGGGAATCCACGTAAAAACAAATGTGAGCACCAGGTTTATCCAAAACTGAGTGCCAAGCCCAACCGTCAAATATACGCCCAGCGGGGGAAAAAAAATCGCAGCGACTACGTGGCTCACCGGAACGGGTCTTTGCTTATTATTACTGATATCGCTGTCACTACTGCTTTGCGTACTGCCCGGAAATTTCATCAGCATCATAACATTCTGGTATGCCTCTGTATCTCCCTGAGCCTGGGATAATCTAGCTGCCGTCTCGAAGTCTGAAACTGCACTTTTCCTGTCATTCAAAAAGACATAAGCTCCACCTCGCAAAATGTAAGCATGATAGTAAGTAGGATCTCTACGGATTACCTCTGTAGAATCCCTAATGGCTTCCTCCCAATTGCGAAGAATTTGATGGCATTGAGCGCGAAGGTGATAACAGTGAACTAATTCTGAATCTTCTGAATTACGACGCAATACTTTAGTTAAATCTTCAATCGCTTCATGATAATTTTCGAGTTCTTTGTGAATCAAGCCTCTTTTTTGGTAGTTTTTAATTTCTTCTGGAGCTAAACGGATGCTTTGATTATAATCTTGAAGCGCAGCCTGATAGTTTTTTAACAGAGCATAACAATCGCCTCTGCAACTGTATGCCATCTGCTCCCAATAACTACTCAAACCACCCAACGATAAAGCGTAAGTGCAATCCTCTATTGCTCTTTGTAAGTTACCTATATCCTTGAATTGACCGGCACGGGCTATATAGCCTTGAATAAAATCAGGTCGAAGTTTCAAATATTGGGTGCAATCTTTAATAGACTCTTGATAATTTCCCAACTCTAGCCAGGCAAGACCTCTATGCCAGTAAGCTTGGGATTCATTCGGGTTTAGTTGCAATAATCGTGTATAGTCTTCAATAGCTGCTTGATAATTTTCATTTTGAATGTTTAATTCGCCATTACGCAACAATTCTTCAATCGCTAGTTGATAATCTGAACTGTCAAACTCATCGGAATAATTCATGTTAATTAGTGCCTTTTAAAACTCTATTAATTTTTAAATTTTCGGCTACGCATCCACTCAGCGCTCAGCTACACCTTTATGAAAAAGAATTTCGGCGAGTGAGTTGGCAAATGTATCAATATCAATATCACCATTATTAAAATCATCCTGTAATATTTGACTCGCTCGATCAAAATCTTCTATTGCTGTTTGATAATTACCCCAACCCGCATAAATTAGACCGCGCGCATAGTAAGCGTGCCACCACTGAATAGGACAGACAGATAAAACCTCATTAAGGATCTCGAAAGCTGTCTGGCTGTTGCCTTTCTGCATTTCATCAGCCGCTTGCTTCAATAATTCTAATCCCAATAAGATGTCTTCGGAGCTAGTCATATCTTTTCACTCCCGTTTTTAAGCTTATTTATTTAAGAAATAAACCCAAGTATGTGATACAGGTTTTATATAGCTAAACTAAATGAAGTGATCGCCCCCTACACCCTCTCCCATCCTTTCCACTACCGCATAGTAGATTCGAGGGAG
This sequence comes from Microcoleus sp. N9_A2, assembly GCF_036701775.1. Taxonomy (NCBI): domain Bacteria; kingdom Bacillati; phylum Cyanobacteriota; class Cyanophyceae; order Oscillatoriales; family Microcoleaceae; genus Microcoleus; species Microcoleus sp. N9_A2. The sequence goes on from NZ_JAUBRH010000089.1 coordinate 2,460, forward strand.
CGATCGCCAAAGATTAAACCTGTTGTATAAACTTTAGCGATCGCTAATGATGTTAATCAATCTTTATCTCTTGACTCTTCAGAAAGCCCAAGGGTAACAACTCCTAAAGCAATTCGCCCTAATTCGCTAGCCACACCTTTAGCAACATCTTTGACAAGGTTGTTATCTGCACTCGAACTTGAATCCTGGTTATTCTCTAGCTGTTTGTTTGCCCACTCTCGTAGCTTGTCAGCATCGTTAGCATCAGGCGTTGAATTTTGACTCATACAAAAAAAGCTCCTTTTTGATTTCAAAAGCTGTAAATGTGGGCGATCGCAACTTCTCTCAATCAATCCTTCCATTTCTGAAGCGTAGTTACGTAGAAATTAGCATTACGCCAAGCATCATCAGCCGATGAGGCTTTACCAGCACATTCACTGCCTAAATAATTGTCTATTTATTTGTCATTAACCACTTATCTAACGAAGCCTTTGCCTTTGCACTTTTGGCATACGGCCTCTCGAACGGCACCTTGGGGCTTTATCGTTCCTGTTCCGCCACATGACGGGCAGGGTTTTCCATCTTTGGCTTCAAAAGCATTGGGATCTCTTATGTCCGGTGGTTTTTCATTAGCCATGATTTTAATCCTCTTGCCTTCATGATATAACTGTAATTAACCGTGATACCGTTCCCACTTCTTCAAGACTTTATCCCACGATTCGCCCTGAGATTTTAACCAAGTGACAGTTGGTTTTCCACACTTGATACATGGATCGCCTTCGCGAGGATCTTGAGTTCTCTCGCAACTGCCACAGACGTAGTTATCAGCGTCTGGATCAGCTTGATATGATGCTGCTCTTGGGTAACTCATCTAGCCTTTCCTCTTTTTTTAGGATGTTAACTATAGGATCGGATGTAGCCCGATCGCCCTCAGTGCAACCAACCTCTACTCCAAAAATCATACAATGACCCCATTTCCCCATCGCGCACCCACTCACTTTAGAAAATGTTATATTTTGTTATCTAAAAAGTTAGAAAAAATAAGTTATAATAACTAAAAATTACCCCAGACGCGATCAATGGAGCTTCAGGAAGTCTTAAGATTTGCCGATGAAAAAGTTTTTTCTAAAACAGGGAAGCACTTAGACGACCTGCAAGAAGCTATTTTAAAAGAAACGCTCCAAGGTCGAAAATATGCAACAAAAATAGCGCAAGACCGTGATTGTAGTGAAGGTTATGTTAGGGTTGCTGCTTCTGAACTATGGAAGATACTATCAGATGTCTTCGGCGAAGACGTTAGTAAAGTAAATGTTAGAGCGATACTGGAAAGAGCAAAATTTTATAATAGTTATTCATCAGCTATTGCTGAAAATTATGGAACAGTTAATAATAACCTTAATGTTTGTCAAGAAAGGGCGAGAAGTCCAACAGAACCCCAAAACTCCCAACAAAATTCTAAACAACTCCACATAGACTTAGGCGACGCACCCGAAATCTTCACCTTTTTCGATCGCACTTCCGAACTCTCCACCCTCGAAAACTGGATAACACAGGATCGCACACGTTTAATCGCACTCCTGGGAATCAGCGGCATCGGCAAAACAACCCTCTCCCTAAGCCTGATCGATCGCCTCAAAACCGACTTCGATTACGTCATCTATCGCAGCCTCCGCTTTTCCCCAACCCTCGATGCAACCCTCACCAACCTGCTGCAAATCTTTTCCCAACAATCAGAAATTCCCCCCAACATCGAAACCAAAATTTCCCAAATCCTCAATTACCTGCGAAAAAACCGATGTCTGATTGTCCTCGATGACGTACAGATGCTTTTGGGCAGCCGACAACTAGCGGGACAATATAAAAATGGATATGAAGATTATCAGTTATTTTTTAAACTAATTGCCGAAGTTTGTCATCAAAGTTGTTTGATATTGAATAGTTGGGAAAAACCCAGAGAAATTGCCAGATTATCAAAAGATAATCATCCCGTGCGATGTTTTGTATTGGGAAGCTTAGGAGTAGCAGCTAAAGAGATTTTGAACTCACAAAAGTTATCCGATCAGGAAACATGGTCAACTTTGATTGATATTTATCAAGGAAATCCTCTGTGGTTGGAGTTGACTGCAACGCTGATTCAAGAGTTGTTTGGGGGAAGAGTTTCTGAGTTTTTGCAGTGCGAGATGCCGATTTTAGATGAAGGGTTGCAATCTCAGTTATCTCAACCTTTTGGGCGTTTGACTCCGCCGGAATTGGCAGTGATGGTTCACCTGGCTAATCAACCTGAACCCGTTCCTGTGTCGCAAATTTTCAACAAAATACCATTTTCGCCGTCAGAAATAGTCAATGCAGTGCGATCTCTTGGAAATCGGTTTTTATTGGATACGCAGGAACAGGAACAGATAACTTTGTTTAGTTTGAATTCAGTGGTGAAACAGTATGTAAAAACTCAGTATTCTTAGTCGGCGTAGGCGGACTTTGTTGGTGTAGTTGCGGTTTCAACCGCCGTCTTTATTTTGCCAGACAGGGTTATTCGTGGGGGAGGGCGGGTTTATTTAATCTGTCTGCAAGCTTTCAGGCTATTGGCGAACCCGCCCCTACAGGTTATTAAAAATGGTGCAAGATGTCGAGGGAACAAACCCGGATTTAATATAAGTGCGATCGCACCCACTCTCTAAACTCTCTAATTCTCGCATTCTCTCCCTTTTCTGAGTCTAGGTGCATAAACTGTGCGAGTTCTTTGACAGGAAACGAGGCAAATGCCAAACTGGTTTCCGACTCGACATAACCCGTATCATTTAAAATGTTAATTATTAGTTTCCCCTTCTTCCAAATCCAAACCTCCGGCACTTTTAATTCCGCATAAACCGCCATTTTATTGATTGATGAGCTAGTCCAATCAATTTCCACAGCTAAGTCTGGGGGCGGGTCATTTTTGAGATCAATTGTTAATTTCTCCCGCATTAAAGCTTCATTTTGAATATAGAAACATTCATCAGCTTCTTTACCAGCTTTTTTGGCTTTTGAACGCCAAGTAGATGATTTTAAACCTTGAATTTCAATCCCAATTTCCTCAGACAGCGCTACAATTAGTCGTCCGAGAGTCCAGCTATAGGTTTCATGTTCTGGTAAAGGTACCATAAGTTCCAAAGTTCCTTGGTAGTAAGTCATGCGCGGCGTTGAACGTTCCGCAAATATTTCTAACAAGTGTTCGTAGGTTTCCCAACTGATATCATGTAAAACCAGGTGAGAACCTGCAAGCTCTTCTTTACTGTACGCCAGGGTTTGAACCATTGCAAATACTCCACGAGAACTTTAACTCTATTTTACTCTATTCAACATTGGACAGGTGCGATTCCCTGCGGGATAGCTTCGCACGCGCGTACATTACCAGATTGATTCAAGATTCAAAATAAATCCGGGGAGAACATCTTCACCTGATACAGTGGCTGGAGATTCTAACACTTCAACTTCTCGATCCTGACGATAAATCTCTACTTGCCGTGATTTGCGATTAATCAACCAACCTAAAACAGCACCGTTATCTCGATATTCTTTCATCTTATCCTGAGTGTCTTTCAAACTATCGCTGGGAGACATTAACTCAACCACAAAATCAGGACAAATGGGGGGAAATTTCTTTTGTTGTTCAGGAGTTAGTGCATTCCAGCGTTCTAATTTTACCCAAGAAGCGTCAGGAGAGCGATCGGCCCCATTAGGAAGTTTGAATCCGGTTGAGGAATCAAACACTTTCCCCAATTTATTTCGCTCATTCCAATTCCAAATTTGTGCTGTTAATCCTGCATTGTTGTTTCCAGTTTCTCCTCCTGCTGGTGACATGATAATTAATTCTCCTTTTGCTGTGCGTTCCAATCTAATATTTTCATTCTCCTGACAGAGTTGAAAAAACTGATCGTCTGTCAGCTTAATAATGGGGTTGAGATTGAGGGTGAGAGTAGTCATAGCAGTATTTTATCGTGGCTAAACGACCTTTATTGGGGATTGTAGCATATTGACTGAGTTGCGAGGGCGATCGCAATCCTAAGCTAATTAAGTGTTAATCGCTTGCTCTGCTGCTTTAATTAAAACCTCATCCATCCAATTGTTAATACTTTTGCCAGCTTTCTTGGCCGCAATAAATATTTTGCGGTGATGTTCGGGAGTAGTGCGGAAGGGAAGTTTACCTGAAAAGGGTTTATCCGGTTCCTGTCCTAATTCTTTGCAAAACTCTAGATAATCATCGATAGAATTTTGGAATTCTTGGCGAGCTTCTTCAATAGTTTGTGCTTTAAAAGTCACTACGTCATTAATATCTAGGACTCGCCCGAAAAGAAGTTCCGCTTCTATATCTACTTCAATGCTAGCACTGTAACCCTTGTAAGTCATCATGGCTGTAATACTCTTCCTCTTTCAATAAGTTCAATTTGTGAATGATAAATTTTCTGCTAATACTCTTGTTAATTTGGGCGATCCGCAAGGATTTTCCCGTTAACAGCTAAGTCATCATGGTTCAACCCCCGCCTTTATCAAAAATTCTCTGACTGATTTAACGGCTCCTTTATCTGTCTCTTTTTGAGGATGTGGTTCGTGCAATACAGCTCTAACCTCATTTAATAAAATGCGAACCCGCGAACCAGAACCTTGAGTAACAGTAGCACCGAGTGCTGTAAATAAATTTTCAATATCTTGCCAATTAATATTAGCTGGTATAGGATCTGTAAAAATTGCTTCTAAAATCTTACGCTGTTTATTATTTAGCTCCATAAATATTTTATTTGTGGTTTTTAAAAAAATGATATCATTTTGTGATATCAATGTCAAGAGGTGAGCGAATCTCGCGCCAAGACTACTTTAGACTGGAACAAATACCACCTTTACCCCAAAACCATCCCAAAAATATAAGGACACAGCATTGCTGTGTCCCTACAGATTAAAGGTGATTGTCCGAAATTCGGATGTTTACTCTACCCCCTCAATCCGGTCTTCCACCTCCTGATAAAGTTCGCGCAAGCGATCCAAATTACTCTCAGAAGTCTCCCAATAACCCCGGCCATTCACCTCAAGCAAAGTGCTGACAATCTTGCGGAAAGAATGAGGATTCAGATTCAGCAAACGCTTCTGCATCTCCTCATCTTGGATAAACGTACCGTTCACATCCTCATACACCCAATTATCCACCGCGCCCGCAGTCGCACTCCATCCAGTCGTATTAACCAGACGCTTAGAAATCTCCCGCACGCCCTCATACCCGTGCGACAACATCCCCTCGTACCACTTCGGATTCAGCAGCTTAGTCCGCGAATCTAAACGCACGGTTTCTGATAGCGTCCGCACCTGCGCGTTGGCTGTGGTGGTATCAGCAACAAAGGATGTTGGTTGCTTCCCGTCGGCGCGCAAACTGCCGATCAATTTAGTCGGATCGGAGTCGAAATAGTGCGACACGTCAGTTAGCGAAATCTCCGCAGAATCTAAGTTTTGGAAGGTGACATCAGCAGTTTTTAAGGATGACTCAAAAATCTGCCTGTCTTGTTCCATAGTTCCCGGATTGTCCGAAGAAAAGGCGAAGGATTTGCGGGTTAAATACATTTCCTGCAACTCGGCTTCGCTTTCCCAAGTGCTGTTTTCCACCGCCAAGTTGACGTTAGATGAATAGGAACCGGAAGCGTTGGAAAAGACGCGGGTTGCTGCTTGGCGCAGGTTGATTCCCATTTCTTCCGCTTGCTTCAAGGCGTGTTTGCGGACGAAGTTCATTTCTAAAGGTTCGTCGGCTTCCGCTGCCATTTTCACGGCTTTATCTAACAAATTCATTTGGTTGATGAACAAGTCGCGGAATACGCCGGAACAGTTAATTACTACGTCGATGCGAGGTCGTCCCAACTCTTCTAAAGACAGCAATTCCAGTTTGTTTACCCGGCCCAAAGCATCGGGTACTGGCTTGACTCCCACCATCCACATTACTTGGGCGAGGGATTCGCCGTAAGTCTTGATGTTGTCGGTTCCCCAGAGTACAACGGCGATGGTTTCGGGATAGTTTCCGCCGTTATCGGTGCGCTGTCTTTCTAATAGTCTGTCAACGACAACTTTAGCAGACTTGACCGCCCCTGTCGTCGGGATTGACTGCGGATCTAAAGCGTGCATATTCTTGCCAGTCGGCAAAACATCTGGGTTGCGAATCGGATCGCCGCCGGGCCCGGGGATAATGTATTCGCCTTCTAGGGCGCGCAACAAAGCGCCCAATTCGTTGTCGGCGCAAACTTGCTGCAAACAGAATTCCAGATACTCAAACAGCGGTTTAATCGGTTCTGGATCGACTTTTTTGTAACCGGCGGCGTGCAAGGCATCAATCCAAGGTGTTTTCTTGCCCATGTTGAAGAAATTCAACTTGGAAACTAGGGAAACTCGGCCTTCAGCGTCGGTTTGTTCCTTCACCAAAGCGCTGACTGCATCCCGACAGGCTAGGGTGATGTTTTGCAGCAATTCGACATCAACTAAAATGCCTCGATCGCTATTTGTGTAAATTTCCTCGATCTCGCGTCCCAGACTGTTAGCGATAATTCGCGGCAAGCTTAGCAGGTTGTCTTCTTCGCGGTCTAAATTGGCGATATTTACCAAAGTTGCGATCGCCTCGACCGCAGTCGGCGGCTTACCGATAATATGCAAACCGCAAGGTAACAACCGCGATTCAATCTCCATCAACTTGCGGTAAACCAAGCCAACTAAATTGTCCCGTTCCTCCGCAGTCATCCCCGCAGCAACGCCTCTTTCCTGTTCGGGAGGTAAGGCGATATCTTTGTCTAAATTTACCAAACGGCATTTTTCCACGATCGCATCCACAATCGGCACGCCCCGGCCCGTATCCTTCAAAGTTTGATAGGAAGCAATCAACTCGCTGAGCTCCTGCAAACCTTTGTACAACCCAGCGTTTTCTGCAGGAGGAGTCAGATAGCTGATGGTTTCGGCATAGCTGCGGCGCTTGGCAATTGTTGCCTCGCTGGGATTGTTGGCGGCGTAATAATAGAGGTTGGGAATTTTGCCGATCAAACTGTCGGGATAACAATCCACAGACATTCCCATCTGCTTACCGGGCATGAATTCTAGGGAACCGTGAGTGCCGAAGTGCAGCACCGCATCCGCACCCCAAATGCGCTCCAAATATGTGTAGTAAGCAGCAAAACCGTGGTGCGGGCTGGCGGAACGAGAGAATAACAACCGCATCGGATCGCCTTCGTATCCAAAAGTAGGTTGCACTCCGATAAACACGTTGCCGAAATGTTTGCCGAAAATCAGCAAATTTTGTCCGTCGCTGTTCAAATGTCCCGGAGGCGGGCCCCAATTTTCTTGCAAGCGTTCCGAGTAAGGAGTGAATTCCTCATACTCGGCTACGGACATCCGGTAAGCAATATTTAATTCGGGACTTTGGTATTGGGCTGTTGCGTCATGAATGACTTCCTGCATCAGTTTTTCGGCGGAATCCGGCAATTCTGGCAAGTCGTAACCGTTACCTTTTAAGGCTTTCAATACTTCGTAAATCGAGCCGAAAACGTCCAAATAAGCGGCTGTTCCGACGTTGCCTTTATCGGGAGGAAAACTGAAAACTGTGATCGCAACTTTCTTATCTAATTTTGGTTTGCGGCGCAGCATTGCCCATTTCATGGCGCGCTGGGAAATTGCTTCAATTCGATCTTGCAGGGCGATCGCCTTGCCAGTTGCACCATCGCGTCCCGACACAATAATCGGTTCGATCGCACCATCCAACTCAGGAATCGCAACCTGCAAAGCAACTTGAATCGGGTGCAAACCTAAATCGCTATTTTCCCACTCTTCTGTCGTTTGGAAAACCAGCGGCAAAGCCACCATGTAAGGGCAATTTAATTTTTTCAAAGATTCGATCGCCTTCGGGTGATCTTGTTTCGCCGGGCCACCCACCAAAGCAAAACCAGTCAGAGAAACCACCGCATCAACGATCGGCAGAGGTGTAACACCTTTTGCCCCGACTTCCAAGAAAAAAGTCTCAACAGGTTTAGAGAAGTCCAAACCGCCGGCAAAAATCGGCACAACCCGCGCGCCCATTGCCTCCAATTCCTGCACCATTGCTACATAGTGCGCGTCATCTCCTGTGACTAAGTGAGTGCGTTGCAACACTAAACCAATGCAAGGTGCGAGGGGATCTTTAAGATCGGCAGAAATATCTGTACGGGCATTAAACCAGGTCAGATATGCTTTTACATCTTCAAACATGGACGATGCCAAAGGATGCCAAATTCCCATGTCTGGGTAGACAACAGGTTCTTGGAAAGTTGGCTGTGACTGGCCTTTGAAGACATATTTATGTGACAGCATCAGCAGGAAGTTCTCCAAGTTTTCTTGGGAACCGCCCAGCCAATACTGGAAACTCAGCATAAAATTGCGGGCATCTTGGGCTTTGTCAAGAGGCAAATATTTCAGCACTTTCGGCAAAGTTTGCAGCAGTTTCAGCATTCCGTCTTGGAAGGAACTCCCGGATTTTTCCTTCCGTTTTTTCATGAATTCGCCGATCGCGCTTTTGCTTTGTCCCAACTGCGCCATCGAGAAACTGCCCATTTTATTCAGGCGCATCACCCCCGGCATCGACGGGAAGACAACGGCGACATCCAAGCTGTCGCGCAGCGGTTCTACAGCCGCTACCACTTTTTCGGCCAAATCTTCGATAAAAATTAGAGAAGCAATAAATACGTTGGCATCGGCCACATCCCGCTTGAAGGCCTCGTAATTTTCCGGGCTGCGGAGTTCTTCGATCAGGTAGCCGCTGATTTCTATTGCCAGATTCGGATTTTTGTTATTTATCGCTCGAACCGCTGCGGACAGGGCGCTTTGATACTGCGGTTCCAGTACGACATAGACCACCTTCATGAGCGATCGCCCCTGCAAGTTTTCCGGCGCGATGTGGCGAATGGTGGGCTTGACGTGAGTGAACATCCGGTTAGGCTCCTTTAAGATGCTGTTTTCGGCAATCGGGAATTTTTTTATCCCCTAAGCATTTTTACCAGAAAACGCTGGCCATTGGGCGATTTGAGCTTGCACATGACACAATTCGACAAATTTATTGCGATTTTTCGTTACATTATTTGACAAATTCGTTGAGCAACTACTCCAAATTTACTTCACAAAAATTTACTTGACAAAAATTTATGTATGTGTATACAGATCATGATTTGGATTAAAATAATTAAAAATTAACCAAGGATTGAGAAAGAAATCCTGAAAAAAGTTCCAAGTTTTGTAGAATTGATTAAACTTGCGATAGAGCAATTAACTGAGGAAAAAAGGCATAACTTCTGAAGGCAGAATCAAGACTTAGATAATTGCTGAGTCACAAAGATTGATATTTTACCAGGAATTTAAAACCATTTCATAACGTCTGTTTTGTGTAAATTCCTGATTGGCGATCGAGTTCATGGAAAGCTAATTGCTATAAACTCTCAAACTCATCAAAACCTTAGGGGGAAAACATGGCTAACTACGCAATTTTCGACGAACAATTCTACCTCGCCTCATATCCTTGGGTCAAACCAGCCATTGACGCAGGAGTCATCTCATCTGGGAGAGAACACTTTGAAAAATTCGGGCGAGAAGGCGGTCTAACTAAAGTATCGCGTTATTTTGACGAAAATGCTTACCTTGCTGGGAATCCAGATCTCGCACCTTTCGTCCGCACAGTCAACCCAAACGCGCCTTTTGCAACCGGCCTCGATCACTTTATCCAGTTCGGTTACGATGAAGGACAGCGCCGCACCCAAGTATCACCCGAATACAACGAAAACTTTTATTTAGCAAACAACTCTGAACTCCAACCGTTCGTTCAGAACGGAACTTTCAAATCAGGGTTCCAGCATTTCGTTCAATTCGGGGCCAAAGAAGGTCGGTTTGGGACTTCATTTTTTGAACCGGAATACTTAAAAGAAAACCCCGACATCGTGCCGTTTGTCAACTCTGGAAACTTGAGAACCGGCCGGGAACACTTCTTCAATTTTGGACAATTTGAGCCTGCCCGCGACGCGACTTTTGTCGGCACCCGTACCAACGATGTTTTAACTGGTGTTGGCGTGGGCGATGTCGAAATTGTAGGAGTGGAAGTAGGTATAGATCCCCAAGGCAACCGCCAGTATGAAAGCTTTGGCACCAATGAATTCGATGTCTTGATTGGTGCTCCGGGAACTAATACATTCGTACTCGGAGTTCCTGCTACAGCCGGGAATGTCACCCCGACACCGCTGTATTTGGCTAACGGTCAAGCTACTATTCGCAACTTCGACATAGAAAGCGATTTTATCCAACTGCAAGGAACTTCTTTAAACGGCTACAGCCTAACTCCCATTGGTAGCAATTTGTCAATCCAACGTTTTGGAGATGTGCTGGGCGTGATTGAAGGAGGAGCAAGCTTGGGTTTGACTTTCCAAGAATCTAACGGTAACGGTACTTTCTTGATTGGATAGTCATTAATCATTGGTCATTAGTCATTAGTCATTAGTCATTAGTCATTAGTCAGTAGGGGCCGCCCCCCGTGGCTGCCCCAATCTCTGAAACACCTACAAAATCCTGAACGGGGAGGGCGGGCACGGGGGCACCGCCCCTACAAAACGATGATTTACCTGAGAATGAAACAGCCCTGGTCATCAGTCATTAGTCATCAGTCATCAGTCATCAGTCACTAGCTAATGCTGATGATTGATGACTTTTGATTGGTTGGGCAATTGTGCCGTAAAATAGTTTGATCGATCGCACTTTTTATTCTTACTTAAAAAAGCAAAAATGAATTACGATATCTTTGACGAACAATACTACCCGTCGCTTTGACACGATCGCTGTTATTGAAGGCGGCGCAAATCTCAAGTTGAATGTATTACCACAACTTAATGCTTCTCTACTTCTACTTGGGTAGAAATCTCGAAGCTATTGGGGATTTGGCTGATTGTTGCTGGGGAGTGCGATCGCTAATTGAGCTTAAATGAGATTAGACACTGAAAAAAAAATCACCCGATCGGGTGATTGTCTCAATTCCAGATGATTGATAAATTGCATAAACAGCTATTTAAATCCGCAGAATAAAAACATGGCTAACTACGCAATTTTTGACGAAAAATACTACCTTTCGCAGTATCCTTGGGTCAAACCAGCGATCGACACAGGAGTTATAAAATCTGGACAAGAACACTTTGAAAAATACGGTCAAGCCGGCGGCTTAACTAAAGTATCGCGGTATTTTGACGAAGCTACCTACCTGGCTGGCAACCCAGACATCGCTGCCTTAGTCCGCACCCCCAACAACCCAAACGCTCCTTTTGCGACCGGGCTAGATCACTTTATCCAATACGGTTACGAAGAAGGTCGCACTCGCGTATCGCCTGAGTATAACGAAGCGTTTTATATCGCAAATAACCGACAGTTGCAGCCGTTTATTCAGAATGGAACTTTTAAAAACGGCTACCAGCATTTCATTCAATTCGGCATCAAAGACGGTCAGTTTGGGACTTCTTTCTTGGAACCGGAATACTTAGGAAAAAACCCCGACATTCGGCCTTTTGTCGAATCGGGAGCATTGAAAACTGGTCGGGAACACTACTTCAATTTCGGCAAAAGCGATCCAAGCCGCTCTGCGACTTTTATCGGAAGTTCCGGGAATGACACGATTGCCGGTGCTGGGGTGGGAAATACCGAATTAATTGGAACTGAAGTAGGTTTAGGTACAGGTAATGGCTTTGGCGAGGGCCGAGTGTATGAAGGTGACGGCAGCAATGAATTCGATACTCTCACTGGCGGTAGCGGCCGCGATAAATTCGTACTCGGAGACCTTATAGAAGGCAGTAAGGGGAATCCGGCCGGAACCAAAATATTCTATATCGGGCCGGGTTTTGCGACAATTCGGAACTTTACGAAAGGTGAGGATAGCATCCTGCTAGGAGATAATTTATCACCTTTCTCAGATCAATTCTTGATATTGCCCATCAACAACAATCGAGATTTAGCTATCCAAACGAACGGCTTGTTCGTCTCCCGTCCAGATGGAAGTCCGGGAATTAGTAGCTTTGACACGATCGCTGTTATTGAAGGTGGCGGAAATCTCAATTTGAATGTATTACCAGAATCTACTGTTTTTAGATTTTTACTTGGCTAGAAATCTCGAAGCTATTGGGGATTTGGCTGATTGTTGCTGGGGAGTGCGATCGCTAATTGAGCTTAAATGAGATTAGACAATGAAAAAGAAAATCACCCGATCGGGTGATTTTCTCAGTTCCAGATGATTGATAAATTGCACAAACACCTATTTAAATCCGCAGAATAAAAACGTGGGTAACTACGCAATTTTTGACGAACAATACTACCTTTCACAGTATCCGTGGCTGAAATCAGCCATTGATGCAGGAGTTATCAACTCCGGGAAAGAACACTTTGAAAAATACGGTCAAGCTGGTGGGTTCACCGCAGTATCGCGTTACTTTGATGAAGAAACCTATCTAGCTCAAAATCCAGATATTGCTCCCCTTGTCCGTACCGCAAACAATCCAAACGCGCCTTTTGCCTCTGGTTTAGACCACTTTATCCAGTTTGGTTACGAAGAAGGTCGCACCCAAGTATCGCCTGACTACGACGAAGCGATTTATTTAAAACGATACCCCGTACTTGTGCCGTTTGTACAGAACGGCACTTTCAAATCAGGATTAGATCATTTTGTCCAATTCGGAGCAAAACAAAACCTTTACGCGAACACCTTTTTTGAACCAGAATACTTACTAAAAAACCCCGATATAGCAGCAGCAGTCAAGGAGGGAGTTTTTAAAACTGGCGGAGAACACTACCGAAAATTTGGACAATTTGAGCAAACGCGACCGGCTACATTTGTCGGCACTAAAGGCACTGACATTGTGACGGGATTTGGTGTAGGACAAGTTGAAATCATTGGCATTCAAGTATCTTTGAATGCAGCGGGCGATCGAGTTTATGAAAAACCTTCCGGTTTTCCTTCTCCCCCTGTAAATGACACCCTAATTGGCGGTCAAGGTACTGATACTTTCTTGCTCGGTGTTGGGGATTTTGACGCTGTGAATGGGGGGAATTTTTACGGAGGGGTTAGCAACAGCAACTACGCTACGATTAAAAACTTTAACCCGCAAGCCGATAAGATCAACCTAGCGGGAACGAGAGGCAACTATCTGTTTAACAATACTCCTAATGGAGATTTTAGGATTAGCGTGGTGCCGATTAGGGCTTTTGCACCGGTAGGTATAGTCGAGGGCGGTGCGAATATGCCGTTTCTGGTAAATCAGGGGCTCGATCGCCTAATTTCTTTTGATCGAATTTCTGTTATTGTAGTGAATAACTTTTTGGAAGCTGGATATTTAGCAAACAATCCCGATGTTGCTGCGGCGGTTCAAGCAGGAAATTTTGATTCAGGTATCGACCAGTATACAAAAGTTGGGCAATTTGAAACCAATCGATCGGCAACTTTTGTGGGGGGTTCGGGGAATGATATTGTTACTGCTTTTGGTAAGGGAAAAACGACAATTATTGGAGTTGCTTTTGATGGCAGTTATTCGAGCGACGGTAGCAACGAATTTGATACGTTGATTGGTAGCGAAGGTGCTGATACTGTTATTTTGGCTTATGACAATAATTCGGGTTCTCCTGGTAGCAGCTTCCGCAACACCACTCAAGAATTGTATTTAGGCCCGGGGGAGGCGCGCATTCGCGGCTTCAATCCCAGTCAGGGAGATGCACTCCAGCTATCAGGCACACTCAGTGACTATCAAATATCTCCAGTGGGTGCAGATTTAGTTATCTCAAAAGCAGGAGATAGAATTGCAATTCTTGAGGGAGGTGCTGGATTAAATTTGAAACAACAGACATTTCCTAGCACCGACTTTGGGCCTAGTCCTTTCCTGCTAGGTTAGAAAGCAATTAATACCAACGAGAAACCCGATCGCTCCAAGCAACCGGGTTTCTCAATTTGCTAAGTCTTTAATGGCGATCGCGCGCTAGCTTCAAAACCTCAACCGCATCTTTGTGACCCTCCGAAGACGCCCAAATTAACGCAGTCCAAGTATTATTATCCTTAGCTTTGATATCAGCACCCTTTTCGATTAAAAATTCCACAACTTGAGTGCGCCCGCTACCTGCAGCACTCATCAAAGCCGTCAAACCAAAATTAGTTTTAGCATTCACATCCACCCCCGCCTCCAGCAAAAGCTGTACAATCTCGCTATGTCCGGCAGCAGCGGCACTCATTAACGGCGTCCACCCGTCTTTATCCTGACTGTTGGCCCCCGCACCTGCAGCCAGCAATTTTTTGACGATCGCAGAATTGCCAGCCTCAGCCGCAGTCGTCAAAGCCGTCGCGCCTTCCTCATCTTTGGCATTGATATCTGCACGCTGTTCGATCGCACTTTCTACAGCCGCAACATCACCCGTCTTGACGGCATCAATTAAATCTGTCATAAAATCTCCCTTGCATCCTTTCAAATCTTAAATCCTATGGAAGTAGATATTTTAATCCTCTCCAACGGCCCCGGAGAATTGGCAACTTGGGTGCGTCCCGCCGTGCAAGCTTTGCGCCAACAATTGGGGAACGCAGGTACTCAAGCACGAATCTCTGTGGTGCTGTCCCCTTGTCCGCACGCCACCGGGAAAGAAGCACAAATCGCATCTTCCTACCCAGAAGTGGACAGAGTGCAAGCACCGGAGCATTTTTTTCCATTCTTATTATCGGGCAAAACTGCTGAAAATTGGGATTGGTATGAAACAGGAGTTGTTTTATTTTTAGGCGGCGATCAATTTTTTACGGTTGTGATTGGCAAAAGGCTAAAATATCGCACTGTTACTTATGCGGAATGGGACGCGCGGTGGTATCGCTGGATTGATAAATTTGCGGCGATGAAACCAGAAGTTTTTGCTAAAGTCCCCCAAAAATATGCTAATAAATTTACAGTTGTCGGAGATTTGATTGCGGAAGTAGGTAATCGAAAATCGGACGCCAAAGATGGGGCAGCGCCCCTACGGAAAATAGAATTAATTGGATTGTTGCCCGGTTCTAAAGCCGCCAAATTAGCATTAGGTGTACCGTTATGTTTGGCGATCGCCCAATCGATCCATCGCATCCGCCCTCAAACTCGCTTTGTAATTCCGGTTGCGCCTACCATAGACGTGCAAACTATAGCACGTTTTGCCGACCCAAAACAAAATCCTTGCCTGCATTTATTTGACAACGCTAGCGCGGAACTACATTTAACAGAACCGCCGTTTTTGCAGACAGCAAATAACTTGCAAGTCGAACTTTGGACGCAGACACCCGCTTACGATTTGCTATCAGAATGCAGCCTGTGTTTGACTACTGTGGGGGCGAATACTGCGGAATTGGGTTCCTTAGCTGTACCGATGATTGTGTTGATTCCGACGCAGCAGTTGGATGCGATGAAGGCTTGGGATGGTTTGCCGGGATTGCTGGCAAATTTGCCGTTAGTTGGTTCTGTTTTTGCAACTGGGATTAATTGGCTAATCTTGCAATTGGGGAAGGGAAAGCTTTATGCTTGGCCGAATATCTGGGCGGGCGAGGAGATTGTGCCGGAGTTGATTGGTAAGCTGGAACCGGATGTTGTGGCCCAATTGGCGATCGACTATTTGATCCATCCTGAAAAATTAGCACAAATGGGCGATCGTTTGCGTGCGGTTCGAGGAGAATCAGGGGCGGCGAAAAAAATTGCTGAATTGGTTTGTGAAGAAATCAATTTTATCGATATCGAACACCAACCAACAATTTAAATAAACCCGCCCCACCCCACAAATAATATCAAATCCACATCAAAATCAATCCAAATTTCCTAATTAGCCAAATATCGTAGATACTGTCTTGATCTGTCAAGGGGTAGCGAGCAAATAAGTTGGATCGAAAGGCTTTTGGGACTTTAAAATCCC
>NZ_JAUBRH010000090.1:0-18232 GCF_036701775.1 Microcoleus sp. N9_A2
CCGGATGACGGGAAACTATCACGTCCGGTTTTGCATGGGAGTTCGGGGTAGCGATACCCCGTTCGACCCTAACAAATTGCATTACTCGCAAGCGGTAAAAATTGGTGATCGAGTGGAGACATCAGGACAAGGCGGCTGGAATGACGATCTACAAATTCCCGAACCGCTTGCGGATGAGATTGCCCAGGCGTTTCGTAACGTAGAGCGAACCTTAGCGACTGCCGGGGCGGGTTGGGAGCATGTTGTCCACGTTAATTCTTACCATGTTGGCGGGTTGCCCCCGGAGGTTAACGATGTGATGGTCAGGCTATTTCGTCATTATATGCCCAACCATGCCCCAATTTGGACACAGGTAGGAGTCGCGGCTCTTGGACTTCCAACGATGCGGATTGAAATCCGTGTTACTGCAATTGTTCCGTGAGTTTTGCATTAGTGGCAGCAGAGACGGCTCCGTTAAAGTATCCACCTGAACAAAGGAGAAATTCAGATGTCAAACAACAACAAAGCCATTTTAGAAGCGGCAAATGCGGCGAACGCTGCAGGCAACTATGAAGGATTCTTGTCATTCTGCACTGACGACACGAAATGGACGTTCGTAGGGGACAAGACCCTTAACGGAAAAGAAGCTGTTCGCCAATATATGGCAGAGACATACATAGAGCCGCCAAAGTTTACGGTCGCCAACTTAATCGCTGAGGGTGATTTCGTCACGGCACTTGGCGACATCACACTGAAGGACGCAGACGGGAAAGCGGCTCATTACTCGTACTGCGATGTCTGGCGCTTTCGCGGCAGCAAGATTATCGAATTAAGGGCTTTCGTCATCAAAATCTCGGTCTGACCCGCCGTCGTCGTTCACGTCGTTTTCAACCTGCCCACTATCCCGGTGCTGGCAGTCGCTGGCATGGGCTGAGACGCGATCAGAGTTCAATTTTTAAAGGTCAATATTGATTGAACCAGGAGTATTTAATCATGGTCAAAGAGCAAACTGTAGACGGACAAGCAAATTTACAAGCAACTACCAATTTGACACCAGCCCAGGAGTCTTTGCAAGCACTTTGGGAAGAGCATTTACAGTACGAGTTTGGCACTCACAGTACTGAAGATGCCCTCGCTACGATGGTTGAAGATGCTTACGTTAACCACATCCCGGTAATGACTGGGGGAGTCGGGAAACCAGCACTGCGCGAGTTTTATTCCAAATACCTCATTCCACAGATGCCGCCGGACACGGAGTTGACCCTAATCTCGCGCACGATCGGAACGGATCAACTCGTCGATGAAATGGTGTCTACGTTCACTCATACGATCCAGATGGACTGGATGCTACCTGGCGTTGCTCCCACCGGAAAACGGGTGGAAGTGCCAGTAGTAGCGATCGTCCAGTTCCGTGACGGCAAACTAGCCCACGAACACATTTACTGGGATCAGGCAAGTGTATTGGTTCAAGTCGGCTTGCTCGATCCGGGTACACTTCCCGTCGTGGGCGTTGACAGTGCACGTAAGGCGATCGATCCCAACTTACCTTCAAACACACTAATCGAGCGCGACTAAGTGTAGGAGCCAGCAAACATCAATACCCAAACCCCCCATCCCGCCCAGCTACTCCCGAAGTGATCGAGCGAATTTTGGCAGTAGCACCCAAGTACGGCATCGAATTTATCGTGTGAATTAGAGCAATGCTCAAACCCGGCTCCTACAACCAGAATCGTTACTCATCCTGGTTATAGATCGAGGCGCTTCTTGTTGCTGGCTCCTACACGTATTGCTGCCCATTGAGTTTTTGACGCAAGTAACATAACCATTCACAACAAGAGGTAACTATCATGATGCTTCAAGACAAGGTTGCTTTAGTGACGGGAGGGACATCGGGCATTGGTAGAGCTACCGCGATCGCTTTCGGTGCTGCGGGAGCAAAAGTTGTGTTCTCCGGTAGACGCGATGCAGAAGGAGAAAAAACTGCCAAACTAATTCGTGAAACAGGTGCTGAATGTTTATATGTCCATTCAGATGCCTCGAATGAGGAAGACATCAAAGCGTTAGTGCAAAAGACAGTCGCAACGCAACCTATGGACGACTCGACTGTTCCTTCAATAATGCAGGCGTTGAATCACCCGGAGAACCGTTGCATGAACAATCGATCGAGGACTTTGACAAACTCATGGAAATTAACGTGAGGGGACTGTTTTTGTGCATGAAATACGAGATTGAGCAAATACTGAACTGCTCGATCGCGCCTTTAGGCAACTGGGTATCACAGCGGATGATTTAGACTCTTTGGTTCCAATGGGTCGGATCGGTCAGGCAACGGAAATTGCTCAAGCGGTTGTGTTTCTCTGCTCTGATGCTGCCAGCTATATTACGGGACAACCCAAGCGCGATCGATGGCGGATATACAGCAAGTTGATTGTTGTCATTCTCTATCTTGGCATTGTGTCTACCCAGCATTCTGATGTCTCTAGAGATTAAATCAATGGCAGTTTTGAAACAATTTGGGATTCTATTTGTGTTGGGCATTGCGGGAATCGCGATGTTTACGATTACGTCGGTTCCATTAGTTGAGCAAAAGTTGGCGAAACTGTCTCCAGAAATACTGGCAAAAGTTCCGCCACTGTGGGTTTTAATACTGCTGCAAGCACTACAGCTTACAGTTCTACTGGCAATCAGCATTCTGCTCGGAATTGGCTGTGCCTACCGCGTTGGATTACGCTCACATTTGATTGACTACTGGGTACTTCATACCCCTAAGATTCCATATTCTGTCATTGAGATGAAATGGAGCTTGGGTGTGGGTGCAGCGACAACAATCACTGTCCTGTTGCTCGATCGGTTCATGAAACCTGCTCTACCTGAAGCGCTACAGGCATCCAGTCACACAGAACCGAATTGGCTGAGTTCACTTACAGCAATGCTTTATGGCGGCATCACTGAGGAAATTCTGATGCGCTGGGGCTTAATGTCGCTGCTTGTTTGGATCGCGTGGAAAGGGCTAAAACAAGGCGTTACGTTGCCAAGTCAAGGGATTTATCAGGGTGCGATCATTCTAGCCGCGTTGGTATTTGGACTACTACACCTGCCAGCGACTGCCGCGATGGTTCCACTCACTCCGCTTGTGATTATCCGAGCAATATTACTCAATGGGATTGCTGGCATTGCTTTTGGTTGGCTCTTTTGGCAATACTCGCTTGAGGCTGCGATGTTATCCCATGTCAGCTTTCATGCCTTTTCCTTTGCTCTTAGTCTTTTGCTGGCAAGATTTGTCTAAGCTTTTTTCTAAAGCGATTTCATGATTATTTCAAGAGAGAACAACCGGACTTAGATTTTAGGAGAAATAGTTAGATTTTAGGAGAAATAGAATGATACTTCAGGATAAAGTGGCGTTAGTCACTGGTGGCACATCGGGAATTGGTCGTGCAACCGCGATCGCTTATGCCCAACAACAAGCAAAGGTGGTGGTAGTTGGTCGTCGAATTGATGAAGGTGAAGAAACTGTTCGACTGATTCAGAAAGCTGGCGGAGAGGCTAATTTTGTGCAAGCAGATGTCACGAAAGAAGCCGATGTTGAAGCAATGGTTGATAAAGCGGTGAGTGTTTTTGGTCGGTTAGATATTGCCTTTAATAATGCAGGAATGGTCGGCGAAAATCCCTCTTTGATTGAGCAAACAGAAGCGGAATACGATCGCACGATGAACGTCAATGTCAAAGGCGTTTGGTTGTCGATGAAACATGAAATCGCTCAGATGTTGAAGCAGGGAAGTGGTGCAATCGTCAATATGGCATCTGCGAATGGAGTCGTTGCATTTCCTACCTTCCCCCTCTACACCGCGAGTAAAAGCGCGGTAATCGGTTTAACAAAAGCTGCTGCGCTCCAATATGCCAAAGCGGGTATTCGCATCAATGTCGTTGCACCAGCAGTAATCGAAACAGATATGTTTGAAGCAGCTACAGATGGGCAGGATGCAGCCAAAGTTTACATGGCAGGACTTCACCCGATCGGACGAATTGGAACACCTCTTGAAGTTGCAAATGCAGTCCTGTTTTTATCATCTGACATGGCATCGTTCACAACAGGTGCAACATTGCTGGTAGATGGTGGGTATGTGGCGCAGTAGTCGATCGGCAATGCAAAATATTGCAGTGATCGAATGCGCGATGGCTAGCTTTTGCCTGTTTTGTTGAGCAAATTGCCAATCTTTGAACCATGCTAACAATTACAACGCCAACCCTTGAAGCCAAGCGCAAAGGCTTAACGCACATCCGATTACAGCAAGTGCTCGGCTATATTCGTACTCACCTTGATCGAGATTTGTCACTGACTGAGCTTGCAGAAGTGATTAATATTAGCCCGACTTACTTTGCGAGTTTGTTTAAGCAAACAATGGGAATTTCTCCACGTCAGTACGTGATTCAACAGCGTGTGGAACAGGCAAAGTTGATGCTATCGAAAACAGATTTGGCGATCGCAGAAATTGCCCTACAAGTAGGCTTCTCCAGTCAAAGCCATTTGACGCAGCACTTCAAGCGATTCACGGGAAAGACCCCCAAGCAGATTCGCTAGCACTATAAGAATCTGAAAGGTTGTCCTAAGAATCTGAAAGAAATCGAGTCTTGGAACTCATTACATTGAAGTTGAGTTAGGCAAGAATCTGAAGCAGAAACAGAACTAAGGTTGTATCTTCGTCCACAACGTCAACTAAGAATGGATCGTACAAAAATGAGTATTCAGCAATTAATCACGCCTGAAAAGCATGACTTAGGTGGGTTTAGCGTACAGCGCATCTTACCGAGTGAAACCCTAAAAATGGTTGGACCTTTCATCTTCTTTGATCACTTAGGCCCAGCTATTTTCCCGGCTGGAAAAGGCGTCGATGTTAGACCCCATCCACACATCAATTTAGCGACGGTTACCTATTTGTTTGAAGGAAGCCTTCTGCATAGAGATAGTCTAGGTACAGTACAAGAGATTTTTCCGGGCGAGGTGAACTGGATGACAGCGGGAAAAGGTATTGTTCATTCTGAGCGATCGCCCGAGAGCTTTAGAGAGAAAGAATCTACTCTTCACGGCATTCAGACCTGGATTGCCCTCCCCGAAATCGCTGAAGAAGTTGAACCCAGCTTTTCACATTATTCGGTGACTGATTTACCGAGGTGGACTCAAACAGGCACCAGCGCGACCTTGATCGCCGGTAGCTATCAGTCTCACCAATCACCAGTTAAAACCTACTCTGCTACTCTTTACCTAGCGCTCGTTTTCACGGAAGGTAGTCAATTTCAGCTAGCGCCAATGGAAGGTTTAGAAAGGGCAGTTTATAGCGTCACATCCGGCTTATTCTTAAATGGAAAGCCTTTAGAGCCATATCGTTTAGCCGTTCTAGCGCCGGATGAATCAGTAGATATCCGTGCGGGGGCTGAGGCAAAAGCAATGATTATCGGCGGGGCACCAGTGGGCGATCGCACAAAGTACTGGAACTTTGTGTCGAGCCGCTCAGCGCGTATCGAGCAGGCAAAACGAGATTGGCAAGACCGCCGCTTCCCGGCGGTTCCCGGTGAAACTGAATTCATTCCGCTCCCTGATAATTCAGATCGCGGTAGTAGCGTGACTCCTCTGAGTTAACGATGGTTAGGCGTTTTTGCTGAGCGAGAGAACAGCAGCTTAACTCGTACAGCAAGGCTTTCTACTATTTCGGATTAAGTCTATTTCATTCGCAAAACGCTTGGGAAATGATATGGAAGTTGGAATTGACAGTTTTGCCTCAGTTGGAACGAGTGAAAATGGTGAAACGGCGGATGCCACGCAGTCTGTCGCCGAACTGTTGGAGAGAATAGAGCAGGCGGATCGTTCCGGCTTGGATATCTTCGGTATCGGCGAGCATCATCGGCATGAATTTTTAGATTCGGCAAACGCGGTTATTCTCGCCGCTGCCGCCGCACGCACCGAGCGCATCCGTCTAACCAGCGCAGTTACGGTGCTGAGCGCGGCTGACCCGGTGCGCGTGTTTCAACAATTCGCCACGCTCGATTTGATTTCAAAAGGTCGCGCCGAAATGGTTGTCGGGCGCGGATCGTTCACCGAAGCCTTTCCGCTATTCGGATTTAGTCTCGGCGATTACGACGAGATTTTCGCTGAAAAGCTCGAACTCTTGCTCAAAATTCGGGACAATGAAACGGTCGATTGGTCGGGCAAATTTCGCCCCGCGCTGGAAAACCAAGCAATTTATCCGCGTCCGCTGCAAAAGCCGTTTCCCATCTGGATCGGAGTCGGCGGTACGCCGCAATCTTTCCTCCGCGCCGGAATGCTTGGACTGCCGCTCGTGGTTGCCATTATCGGCGGCGAAACGCATCGCTTTCGCTCGCTCGTAGATTTATACCGCGATGCCGGAGCGCGTGCCGGGTACGCGCCCGAAACATTGAAAGTTTCATTGCATTCAATCGGTTATGTCGCCGACACGACTGAACAAGCCGTTGAAGAATTTTTTCCGGGCTACGCCGAAACCTTTACTAAAGTTGGCAGAGAGAGAGGCTGGCCGCCTGTTACGCGCGCCGATTTTGACGCGCAGCGCGGCGCAACCGGCGCGTTACTGGTCGGCAGTCCCGAAGAAGTGGCGGAGAAAATCCGCCGTCACAGCGAATCGCTCGGCGGCATTTCGAGAGTAACGTTTCAAATGGACAACGCGCAGATGAACCACGCTCAACTGATGCGCTCCATTGAACTGATTGGAATGGAAATGTCGCTACTCTTGAACAATTGAAATATGCGGGCATGGTTCGACTCAAGTTCGGCTAGGGTAACAAGATAGAGAAAACGGATATGAAATTGGCTCTGCAAGTCTGACTGAATGGGTGAAAACGGATTTTAGCGATAACCCTCTGGGATAGCTCCGCTTAGCGCAGACATTGCCCTACAAGTAGGTTTCTCCAGTTAAAGCTATGTGGCACAGCACTTCAATTGATTCACGGAAAAGACCCCTAATCAGATTCGCTAGCACTATAAGAATCTGAAAATTCATCCTAAGAATCTGAAAGAAATCGAGTCTTGAAATCATTACATTGAAGTTAAGTTAGGCAAGAATCTGAAGCAGCATTCGTGGGAGCTTTCATTGCCTTACGTTACTATCAGCCAAGAAAATTCTGCAACCATCGATCTCTACAAGGAAACCTATAGCTATGTCTAAAAATTCAATGGCACAGATGGAATCTATGAAAGCAGCCGTATTAACTGCGTTTGGTGATGCTGAGAAGTTTGAGATTCAAACGGTTCCCACACCAACAATGAAGGCGAATCAGGTATTAGTCAGAGTTTGTGCAACCTCGATTAACCCGGTCGATTACCAAACTCGTCGTGGTGATTACAAGGAACTGGTTCAATTACCCGCCATCCTTGGAGTCGATGTTTCAGGGGTGATTGAGGCAATTGGCGAAGCTGTGACTGATTTCAAGGTGGGAGACAACGTGTACTACTCGCCGCAAATTTTTGGAGAATTCGGTAGCTACGCTCAGTATCATGTGGCTGATGCAGCGATTGTTGCATTGAAGCCTGCAAATCTATCGCACATTGAAGCAGCTTCTCTTCCGCTTGCAGGCGGAACGGCTTGGGATTGTCTAGTGACTAGGGGCAATCTACAAGTCGGTGAAACAGTTCTAATTCATGCTGGAGCGGGTGGAGTCGGTTCGATCGCAATTCAACTGGCGAAAGCAATGGGTGCTTATGTATTTACGACATGCAGTGCCGAAAACTTTGACTTCGTTAAGAAGCTGGGTGCAGATTATCCCATCGACTACAAGCATGAAAATTATATCGAAGTGATTGGGCGAGAAACGAATGGTCGGGGTGTTGATTTGGTTTTAGACACAGTTGGAGGCGATACGATTGGACGTAGCCCAGAAGTAATTCATCCATTTGGCAGACTTGTCACAATCGTCGATATTGCAGATCCTCAAACACTTCTTGATGCTTGGGGTAAGAATTTGACGATTCACTTCGTTTTAAGTCCTCAGTATAGAGACAAATTGGACGCACTGAGGAACCTGATTGAACGCGACCAGATTCGACCCGTCATTGATTCAGTTCTGCCTTGGAGTGACATCGTTCAAGCTCATCAACGTTTAGAAAAGGGAGGAATACGAGGCAAGATTGTCCTGCAATTGGTGGATATGGAATCACAGTGAGTTAATTCATCAACCGATCAAAAAGCAAATGAGGTTATCAAGTATGCGCGCAATTGGTTATCAGCAACAAGGCAGCATTGATCGGGATCAAGCCCTAGTTGACATTGAACTTCCGACACCGAAGCCCGAAGGAAGAGACATTCTCGTTAAGGTAGAAGCGGTTTCAGTCAATCCAGTGGATACCAAAGTGAGAAAGGGAACTGCACCCGAACACGGAAATTGGAAAGTGCTGGGCTGGGACGCTTCTGGCATCGTTGCCGAGATCGGGTCTGAAGTGACGCGATTCAAGCCAGGTGACGAGGTGTTTTATGCAGGGTCAATCAAACGTCCTGGCACGAATGCAGAGTATCATTTGGTCGATGAGCGGATTGTCGGAACGAAGCCTAAAACGCTCGATTGGGCTGCTGCTGCTGCCTTACCGCTCACCACACTCACCGCTTGGGAAATGCTGTTCGATCGACTTGATGTCAGAAAGCCCGTTTCTGGAGCTGCAAATGCCATCTTGATCATCGGTGGAGCGGGTGGCGTAGGCTCGATCGCGACTCAGCTTGCGCGTCAGCTAACGGATCTCACGGTGATCAGCACTGCGTCTCGACCAGAAACGATCGCTTGGGCAACCGAGATGGGAGCGCACTCTGTCATTGATCATACTAAACCGCTTGCCGAGCAGGTTGCAGCACTTGGCATCGGAGCACCTGCCTTTGTGTTTTCTACCACCCATACAGACCGCTACGCCAGCGCGATCGCAGAACTGATCGCGCCGCAGGGACGGCTGGCTTTGATTGATGAGCTTGCCGATGCCAACGTCTTCAAGACTAAATCAGTCTCAATTCACTGGGAGTTGATGTATACCCGCTCGATATTCAGCACAGCCGATATCGCCGAGCAGGGTAAATTGCTCAACGAAGTCTCGCGCCTCGTCGATCAGGGTGTAATCCATACGACGATGACTGAGCGGTTCTCGCCGATCAGTGCTGCCAATCTGAAGCACGTTC
This sequence comes from Microcoleus sp. N9_A2, assembly GCF_036701775.1. Classification (NCBI taxonomy): domain Bacteria; kingdom Bacillati; phylum Cyanobacteriota; class Cyanophyceae; order Oscillatoriales; family Microcoleaceae; genus Microcoleus; species Microcoleus sp. N9_A2. Next base: position 9,162 of record NZ_JAUBRH010000090.1, read on the forward strand.
ATGCGTTAGTCGAGAGCGGTAAGTCGCGAGGCAAGCTCGTTGTTGAAGGATTCTAGTGAATTGAATTTGCTAGATGACTAGAATTAACCCTCTCTCACTACATCAGGAGCTACGCTTTAGGCTTGCGGTGTGATCAAGCAGCAATTCAGGTAGATGCTTGAGTACGCGCGGAAAAATGCTGGAGTCATTTAATCCCCGCGTCAGCACGAGTGCTCCCTGAATTTGCAAAATCACCTCCTCTGCTCGATCGCCTGCGATTTCAGGAGTGAGACCCGCCTAACCCAGCTATTTAAGCACTGGCTCTACCCTAAACCTTTCCCCTTCCTCTGAGGGTCGAAACCTTAGTGGAACTGAGTACGCTTCAGAGCAATACAACGAAATTAATGCTAGGAGAAGCACAATGATACTTCAGGATAAAGTGGCGTTAGTCACTGGTGGCACATCGGGAATTGGTCGTGCAACTGCGATCGCTTATGCCCAACAACAAGCAAAGGTGGTGGTGGTGGGTCGTCGAATTGATGAAGGTGAAGAAACTGTTCGATTGATCAAGGAAGCTGGCAAAGAGGCGATTTTTGTGCAAGCAGATGTCACGAAAGAAGCCGATGTTGAAGCAATGGTTGATAAAGCGGTTGGCGTTTTTGGTCGGTTAGATATTGCCTTTAATAATGCAGGAATGGTCGGCGAAAATCCCTCATTGATTGAGCAAGCAGAAGCTGAATATGACCGCACTATGAACGTCAATGTCAAAGGCGTTTGGTTGTCTATGAAATATGAAATTGCTCAGATGTTGAAACAGGGAAGTGGTGCAATCGTCAATATGGCATCTGTGGTTGGAGTCGTTGCACTTCCTAACATACTCCTCTACACCGCGAGTAAACATGCGGTAGTAGGTTTAACAAAAGCTGCTGCACTCCAATATGCCAAAGCGAGTATTCGCATCAATGGCGTTGCACCAGGGGCAATCCAAACAGATATGTTTGAAGCAGTTACAGATGAGGCCAAAGCTTACTTGGCAGGGCTTCACCCGATCGGACGAGTTGGAACACCTCTTGAAGTTGCAAAGGCAGTTCTGTTTTTATCATCTGACCTGGCATCGTTCGTAACAGGTAAAACGTTGATGGTAGATGGCGGGTATGTAGCGCAGTAGTCAAACGACAGTGCGAAATGTTGCGACCAAGTGGCGATCGACCTGCATCATCCGCTCGATCACTCTCCGTGCCGTTGGTTTCTCAGGGGCGTACCGATAGTACGCAGTGTTTGATTGAGCAGTAATACATCTAAATGAGTCCATCATGACGACAACACTTGCAGGCAAAGTTGCACTGGTAACGGGTGGTTCTCGCGGTTTAGGAGCGGCGATCATAGGGTAGGTGTCCAGCGCGATCTTGGTCCGCGCAACATCACTGTGTGCAGCCAGGTATCATGCCGACGGACATGGCAACAGCCGCAGCCGACAAATTGCCGGAAGCAGCGGAAGCGATCGTGGATCTTCACGCCATCCGCCGGATCGCAACCTTGGAGGAGGTAGCGGCGACCGTTTGCTTCCTCGCAAGTTCAGACGCTGGCTACATCAGCGGCAATGTAGTGGATGTGTCCGGCGGATTCCAAATCTGAGCGTCGAAGTTTAGTCCGAAGCAGATCAAAACTTTTACACGCGCAATCAAAGGAAAAAAGATGAAAATACGCTATGGGTTTCGACAGGTTGGTGATGTCGAAGTGTTCTACCGCGAAGCGGGGGCAAGCGATGCGCCGGTAATACTGCTGTTGCATGGCTTTCCGACCGCTAGCCACATGTTCCGCGACCTGATCCCTCTCCTTGCTGATCACTTTCGGATCGTCGCGCCGGATCTGCCTGGTTTCGGACAGACCAAGGCACCGCCGCGCGGGACGTTTGACTACAGGTTCGACCGCCTTGCTGACGTAATCGAGGGTTTCACCGATGCTTTGTCGCTCGATCAATACGTACTCTACATCTTCGATTACGGTGCGCCAGTAGGTTTGCGTTTGGCGATGCGCCATCCTGAACGGATATCTGCGATCGTCTCGCAGAACGGCAACGCCTACCTTGAGGGTTTCAGTGACGAATGGGGGCCATGGGAAGCCTATTGGCGTGAACCGAGCGCAGCGAACCGGGAAACCTGCCGACCCTCGCTCGCGCCGGACACAATCCGGAACTGGCAGTATGGTACCGGAGCCGATCCAACCCTTTTGTCGCCCGACGGCTACGAACTCGACATCGCCTACATGGGGCGGCCAGACGCGGAGGAGATCCAGCTCGATCTGATCCTCGACTACCGCAGTAACGTCGCGCTCTATCCAGCCTTCCAGTCCTACTTTCGTGAGCAACGTCCGCCGCTTCTCGCCGTCTGGGGTCGTCATGATCCGGCATTTCTGCCCGCTGGTGCTGCCGCTTATCAGCGAGATCTCCCGAATGCAGAGATTCACCTGCTCGACGCCGGACATTTCGCGCTGGAGACTCATGCAGAGGAGGTGGCAACGTTGATCCGCGCGTTCCTCGACAGAACGCTCGGTTCCACGCTGCGTCTTGAAGGTGATTGCACAAGAATCTGACAAAACATCCTAAGAATCTGAAAGAAACCGAGCATTAGGAGTCATTACACTCAGACTATGAAAACAGCAGATAGGAAGCAAAAACACATTCTTCGCGATAAGGGACATTCCATGAAACTCTATCATATGCCCGGTGCCTGTTCGCTGGCTAATCTCATCGTTCTTGAATGGATTGGTATGCCGCACGAAATCGTCAGGATGAGTCTTGAAAGCATCAAGTCACCAGACTATAGCTGTAGCCAATTAGATTAGGACACAGACTATAAGTCAAGATAGTCGCCGTAAAATAACCATCATTAATCACTTAACTAAAAAGGAGTTTGATCGTGCAGAACATCACACTTGACACTATCACTGAAGCCGTCATTAATCATGGCGATCGCGGCAAATCTCACCCGCGACTCTATGAAATTTACACGAGCTTGGTTCCACATTTGCATGACTTTGTGCGTGAGGTGAATCTGACAGAATCAGAATTGCAGCAGGGACGTAATTTTCTCAACCAGGCAAGTCATCACACTCAAGAGATTCCCACTGGAGAGATCCATTTGTTGACGGATCTACTAGGGATCTCAGAGTTGGTAGAATTGCTGCACGATGCCCATCGCAGTACAGAAAGCAATTTAGAAGGACCATTGTATGTGCCGAATGCACCAGAACGGCAGATGGGCGATCGCTTGGGTATTGATGCAGAAGGAGACTCACTTTTCCTGTCAGGCAGGGTTTTAGATTTGAACGGTCAACCGATCGCCAATGCTCTGATTGATGTTTGGCAACCCAATTCCAAAGGATTATATGATGTCCAAGAGCCATCTCAGCCGTTGGGGAATTTTCGCGGACGTTTCAAAACGAACAAGAGTGGAAAGTATATGTTTGAAACTGTCGTGCCACTAGGTTACAAAGTGCCAAGCAGTGGTCCATGTGGCGAGTTGCTGGGACTCTTGGGACGGCATCCCTGGCGGGCGGCTCACATCCATTTCAAACTCAGTTCTCCGGAGTACACTCCACTGACAACACAAACTTTTATTGCTGGCGATCCTCACCTGGATTCAGATACAACCTTTGCCGTGCGATCGGCGATCGTTCAATTGCAAAAGCACGAAGCACTAGACGAACTCAAGGCACACAATCAAAGTAAACCGTTTTACACGACTGAGTTTGATTTTGTGTTGAAACCCGCTACTCTCTAGCGGAGAATCATCAAGCAATGGTTGCACATTATGTCTACACCATTAATCCAGAACAATCTGCTAATTGGCATTTGGAAGTTAATTTCTGCAACTGCCATTTACGCTGATGGAACGGTGACTCCAGACGTGTATGGAACTCATCCGGTTGGCTACATCACTTACACATCAGATGGTCACATGATGGTGATGTTTTCTAGGAGCGATCGCACACCGCTGAGTCAGGAGGTCAGATCACCGCTGACTCCCCAGATGCAATCTTTACCCGTGGAAGAGCTTGCTCAAGCATTTACAACATTCAATGCTTACGCTGGAACTTATACGTTGAGTGGCAACACAGTAACTCACCAGATCAAAATTGCATCAATTCCTAATCGCGTTGGTACAACGTTAGTTCGCACCTTTACTCTTAATGAGAGCCGACTAACGCTCGTGACGCCGCCAGTCTTGAGTGATGGTGTTGAAGCGGTTTTTGAGCTGCTGTGGGAACGCATTATATAGCGGTTCTCAGATAAATGAGGTATACAAAAACCCTGTATTGTCAAGCTTTCCAGGTCAAAAATCGTACCTCACCTTTTTGAGAAAGGCTATAGCAAGGGGAGTTCGTTGTCGATAACGAAGTAGAGGCAAGTACGATCACTTTTCACTCACTGAAAACGTCGCTATCCTCGGTTATCTCGACGGACGAAACTGGCTCACTGGCGAACAATCGATTGCCGCTCCCTACCTGTTCGTCATTCTGCGTTGGGCGATCAACACTCAGGTCGGACTACAAGGCTTTGAGAACCTGTCACGATTTGTAGACCGCATGAATCTCGATGCTGGTGTGCGTGCCGCGCTAGCTACCGAAGCAGAATTAAAGCCATCTTAGAGGTGGCAAATGCAGCGATCGCGCTCAGGCAACAATGAAGGATTCTTGTCGTTCTGAAGTGACGGTAGGCAATGGATGCTTGCCTCATCTTGAAGTCTCCTTAACACAGCATTGTTAAAACGGTGATCGATCGCTACATAACAATTGTGATGCAACAGACAAAAACACATCATCAATTTACAACGGAGAAACCTCTCATGCCTTACATTACCGTTGGTCAAGAAAACTCTGCAACCATCGATCTCTACTACGAAGATATTGGGACAGGACAACCGATTGTACTGATTCATGGATTTCCATTGAACGGACATTCCTGGGAGAAGCAGGTTTTAGTTTTACTGAACGCAGGATATCGAGTAATTACCTACGATCGCCGAGGATTCGGTGCTTCCAGCCAACCCTCGTTTGGTTATGACTACGATACCTTCGCCGCCGATTTGAACACACTGATGACCAAGCTTGACTTGCAAAATACCGTGCTGGTCGGTTTCTCAATGGGAACAGGTGAAGTCACACGTTATCTTGGCAAATACGGCTCAGAGCGGGTGCAGAAAGCGGTGCTGATGGCTCCCGTTCCACCGTTTCTGTTAAAGACAGACGACAATCCAGAGGGTGTTGATCAAAGCGTTTTCGATGGCATTATGAAAGCGATTGTTGAAGACCGTCCAGCTTATTTCTCTGCCTTTTTCAAAGAGTTCTTCAATGTTGATGTATTGCTTGGCGATCGCATCAGCAATGAAGCGATTCAAGCCAGTTGGAATGTAGCAGCAGGGGCTTCTGCTAAAGGGACTTTGGATTGTGTACCTTCCTGGCTCACCGATTTCCGCGATGATCTGCCCCGCATTGATGTGCCGACTCTGATTATTCATGGAGATAGCGATCGCATTCTGCCACTGGAGTCCACCGCAGCAAGACTTCCAAAACTGATTAAAAACAGTCAACTTGTTGTCATTCCTGGTGGACCACACGCGATCAACTGGACTCACGCCGATCGGGTCAATCCCGTGTTGCTGGACTTTCTTCAGCAGAAATAATCAGTGACCCTTTCTCCTCCGGAATTCACAGATCCTGAACTCGATCCGATTGTGTAATTGCAAGCCTAAACTTATGCTGATCCAAAAACTAAACGACTGTGAAGAAATGATCGCTGGAGATGGAACTGTTCTGCGCGAATTGCTTCATCCTGACAAACAAGATATCAACTTGCGTTACAGTTTGGCGCATGCGATCTTGCCTGTTGGCAAAACTTCGATTCCCCATTCTCTAAAGACTTCTGAGGTTTATTACATCATTAGCGGTGTTGGCGAAATGTCGATCGACAGTGAAGTTTGTCGCATTGAACCAGGCGATGCGGTTTACATTCCTCCAAATGCAATCCAGTTCCTTCACAACTACGGCGACGAACCCATTGTTTTCGTTTGTCTAGTCGATCCAGCTTGGCGCAAAGAAGACGAAACGATTTATGCACCAGTCTGATTCATGCAAATCTCACTGCTAGGGATGCTCGATCGCGATCTTAGGAAACCCAGCCATCGTTTTCAGTCAATGTTCATTGAAACTCTCTAGGAGCCATCATGAGTACTGCTGTAGTGAATGGCGCGTCCCATATTGTGATGGTTGCCCATGCAGATGCTGTTGCCAAGCTCATCGATTGTGCTGCAACCGCGCTATAGACGAGGCATAAACGCATCCGGCTACAAGCATCTTCTCTAATTAGTACTTGAATCTAATGGCACTGACAGAAGGAGAAACAAAATGATACTTCAGGATAAGGTGTCCTTAGTCACTGGAGGAACAGCAGGAATTGGGCAAGCCACTGCGATCGCCTTTGGTGCTGCTGGCGCAAAAGTCGTGTTCTCAGGCAGACGCGATGCAGAAGGAGAAAAAACCGCCAAACTGATTCGTGAAACAGGTGCTGAATGTTTATATGTCCATTCAGATGCCTTGAATGAGGAAGAGATCAAAGCATTAGTGCAAAAGACCGTTGTAACCTACGAACGACTCGATTGTGCTTTCAACAATGTAGGCAATGAGGGACTCTTGAAACCCCTGCACGAACAATCGATCGAGGAGTTTGACAAACTCATGGAGATCAACGTCCGGGGACTGTTTCTGCGTATGGGATATGAAATTCAGCAGATGTTGTCTCAAGAATCAATTGTTAACAACTCCTCACTTGCAGGTTTGTTTGGACTGCCAGGAGGCTCTCCTTACAGCGCGAGTAAACATGCCGTTATGGGACTAACGCGATAGCGAAGCGCTGCTGCGAAGCGCAGATCGGCAGCACTGGATTATGCTAAGCAGGGCATCCGGATTAACGCGGTGAATCCTGGAAACATTGCGACTGAGGGTCTTAATCGTGTCTTTGAAAAATTGGGCGTGACGGCTGATGCTGTTACAGCTATGGTGCCGATGGGTCGCATTGCTCAGGCAGAAGAAGTCGCTCAAGTTGTTGTTTTCCTTTGCTCTGATGCTGCCAGCTACATCACTGGACAATCCTTAGCGATCGATGGCGGATACACAGCGAACTGACCCATTTCAAGAGAGAACAAGAGAGAACAGACGAGCTTGATTTTCAGATCGCATCTACAAGGAGGGATTCTATGTCAACTTTTGTCTTAGTTCATGGCTCCTGGCATGATGGTTCTGCTTGGCAGGCAGTCATCGATCAACTAGAAGCAAAGGGACATCATGCTTTTGCGCCCACGATCGCTGGACATGGCAAAGGCGTGAACAAAAAGGTCAACCATGCTCAATGCACGCAATCGATCGTCGATTACATTGTGAGTAAAGACTTAAACGATATCGTTCTAGTCGGACATAGTTTCGGTGGGACAATTATTGCCAAAGTTGCGGAAGCAATCAGCGATCGCCTTCGACGACTCATCTTCTTCAATGCCTTTGTCCTCAATGATGGTGAAAGCCTCAACGATAACACCCCACCGCACTCTCAAGCGTTATCCGATGAGCTAGCGAGACAATCGGGCGATCGTACGGTGATGCTACCTTTTGAGATTTGGCGAGAAGCGTTTATCAACGACGCTGACCTCGAACTGGCTCGATCGAGTTACGCACAATTATCGCCTGAACCGTATCAACCGTGGCTTGACAAGTTAGACCTCAAGCAGTTTTACTCGCTGCTCATCCCCAAAAGCTACCTCTACTGTACCGAAGACAACGTCCTTCCTCAAGGCGATTGGGGTTGGCATCCCAGAATGTCTAGCCGCTTGGGACTATTTCGGTTCGTGCAAATGCCCGGTAGTCACGAGGTCATGTTTTCTAACCCGGTTGGTTTAGCAGAAAAGATTATTGTGGCAGGACGTGACTAGCAGCAGAATTTGCGATCGCCAACCCACTAAGGTCGCCGTCATTCAACAAACAATGACCTGAAAAGGAGAAATCATGACAACTACATACCATCACAGTGCTGCTTTTGATTATATTGTGATTAATGCCGGTTCAGCAGGCTGCGTTGTTGCCAACCGTCTTACAGAAGACCCTAATACTAAAGTATTGCTGCTCGAAGCGGGTAGTCCTGATACCAAGCCAGAACTTCAAGTTCCCTCAGTGTGGCCTACTACACTCTTAGGCTCGGAAGTGGACTGGGCATACTTAACTGAAGGGGAACCTTACTTAAATAACCGCAAAATTTTATCTTCACGCGGTAAAGTCTTGGGCGGCAGCAGTTCGATTAATGGCATGATTTATATACGAGGCAATGAACGTGACTACAATAGCTGGCAAGCATTAGGTAATATTGGTTGGAGTTATCAGGATGTCTTGCCTTACTTCAAGAAATCGGAAAACCAGCAGCGAGGAGCATCGTTATTTCACGGGGTTGATGGACCACTTAGCATCACAGATCCACTCTCTCCTGCAAAAGTGTCGCAACGCTTTGTGGAAGCCGCGATCGCACAGGGCTATGAGCAAAATCCCGACTTTAATGGCGTACAGCAGGAAGGTGCACGTTAAATAGTAGCTCAGGATACAGATTAATAAGTCAGATACTGATGTTAAAGGTTCAATGCTAAAGGTTTGTTAGATTGCCTCGCTTCAAGGCTGACATCAGGTAACACTGGAGGGCATTCCCACTTCTTGGTTCCCGTATGTCTCAAGGATTTGCATCCGCTGTTGAACTGAGCACCCCTCGTGCCGTGCCCTTAGAAGTCTCAGCATTAAGTCAAGGTTTAGTAGACTGTTTTAAATCCGTCCAAGATCCCAGAGTGGAACGGGGACAATGGCATCCTTTATCCGATATTCTGATCGTTGCGATTCTCTCTACCATTGCAGGCGGACAAGGGTGGGAAGCCATGGAACTCTATGGCAGTAGCAAACAAGCTTGGCTCTCCACCTTCTTGGCACTCCCCCATGGCATCCCCAGCCCCGATACCTTTCGGCGGGTGATTGAACGTCTCCACCCGAAACAGATGGAAGCCGCATTC
>NZ_JAUBRH010000091.1:0-17520 GCF_036701775.1 Microcoleus sp. N9_A2
CATAAACTACCTAATTATCAACAAGGCATAAGAGCTATGAGGCTTATTCTATCAGCGTTATAGGTGACTTGTCGCCCTGACAGCCAGAATTGATATAATTCATCTGCGTTAATCTGTGTTAATCTGCCCTCATCTGCGGTTAAAAAAAGACAATGTATTAACCGCAGATGACAATGGATTGACGCTGATTCACGCGCTTGTCGAGAAGAGAGATATGAATAATTCGGATATTCTGAGTGTTTTCCGAAATCGATAGATCGCTCACCAAGCTCAAAGCAGCATCTAAGCGACAAGCTGACGCTAACTAGAGTGCGATCGCATCTCCTGAGTGTCAATTCCAACCGCTAGCAACCGAGCGTTTACAGATGGTTTTCGGGTTGACGATCGCACCATTGTATCGAGCAAGTGTTCGATCGCACCCGGTAGACTCTGGCAAAAACCTGTGTGTACCCGCGATGTCTGAACGATCGTACTGCGGGGTGCTACGAGCCAGTGAAAGCGCTCTCTGTGCGGAAGTTGACCGATCGCGCCAGATTCCTTGCCGCCTGCACAAATGATGGGAATGACTGCTAGGTGATTGCGAATCATTTCCAGATCTAAGGTTGAGTCGATCGCCATCAACCGCTGTTCATCAATTTCGATCCGAGCTTCAAGGAATTTTTTCGTACCGCAGGAAACGATCGCCCCGACGTTGATAAACTCCTCGCGCTCAACTTTGGGAACGACGCGGATAATGGCATAATCATAAAGAAATCGATCGGGCACTAATCGCCTCCTCCAAAAAAATATGTGGTGATTCTAGCCGATTTAGCAGGTACTCGATATAAGCATCCCGATGTTGGTTGCTATCGCTGAAAGGAGAATCTCCCACCAGCCAAGTATCAGGAATTAGTTTAACGATGTTGCGAATGATTTCCGGCGTTAGCCTTTGAGTCATCTTGGAATTTGCTGCTTCCAGCGTACTGGCAAAACGGAGCAGAACGTGGTCTTTGATTGGCGGGAAACGATCGCGGCTGCGCGAGAGATAATCTTTCCAGGTGTGGTGGAAGTAGAGGGCTGCACCGTGATCTATCAGCCAAAGTCGGCGGTGCCATACCAGCATATTTGCATTGCGCGACGTGCGATCGATGTTGGTCACAAAAGCATCGAACCAGACGATTTCTGAGGCCAGATCCGCATCGGACTTCCCCGCTATCGGGTCAAAGGTGATGGAGCCCGGAAGATAGTCGAGGGCGAGGTTGAGGCCAGCACTTGCTCGGATCAAATCTTGAATTTCCGGGTCAGGCTCAGTCCGAGCCAGTTCGGGATCGAGTTCAACAAAGACGAGTTCGGGGATTGGGAGCCCGGAGGCGCGAGCAATCTCTCCCGCCACTAGCTCCGCGATCAGAGATTTGGCTCCCTGGCCCGCACCGCGAAATTTGAGCACGTACATACCATCATCATCTGCTTCGACGATCGCCGGCAGCGATCCGCCCTCGCGCAAGGGAGTGACATACCTGGTAGCAATGACTGTTCGCAAGCTGGGAATCATGCTCTTTGAGATTTGAGATTTGAGATTTTCGATGGGAAATCACTGATTTTATGGGCGTTGCATAATTGCGGGATGATTTTGATTGTTTTGTGGGATCGGCGTCCCGCCCGTCCGCTTTATTTTCAAAGCAGGCGGGACACCTACCCCACAAGAATCATCCTCAAATTGTGCAACGCCATTTTATGAGGGTTTAGAGCACGGGCTTACAGTTGGATTCTTTCTTTTAACTGGGACTGATGTTAAGTAGTTTGTTTAGTAAACTGATGACCAAAAGGACACAACTAATGTTGTGTCCCTACGGAATTTTGCCAAATCTTGCTTTGAGACAGTCATTAGTCATCAGTTATTAATCAACTAATAACTCATGACTAACCACTAATCAGTTGTACTAACGTGGTCGATTCTCTCTAATTGCCAGAGAATTTGGTTGCCTTCGCGCCGCACCCGCGAAACTACCCAATTTCGCCAAACCCAGTTGTCTCCACGACTGGTGACAGCGCTGGCATTTACATCCATCAAATCAGCCAGTTCAGAACTGGTAATCAAGTAGCCTTTCGTCGCAACCTCGTCGGCTATGTGCAAGGTTTCGATCAGATTGCGGAGGTCCTGAACCCTCACCTCGCGGGGCAAGTTCTCCAGGGTATCGGCAGTTGAATCCATCATGGTAGAGTTGGAGATCGGAAGGTCAGAAGTTATGACATAGGATTCTATCGTTTTGTTACCAGTTGCGTCCGTTTCTTCCGAAACAATTGTGTTTTCCGAACCTAGAGGCGGTGTGGCCGCGCTGACAAAAGAGCTCGCCTGAGTCTCGCCTACAGTTGGTTTCTGCTGTTGCAGTTCGGGAGTGAGATTGTGCGAGAAGCTGCGGGCAATTTCATCGCATCTGTCGTTGTAGAAGTCGCCGGAGTGGCCGCGGACGTGTTCCCACTTGATTTGCCGGGAATTCAGCTTGTCTAGCAGGTGCCAGAGGTCTTGGTTGACAACATCTTTGCCCGTTGAGGTTTTCCAGCCTTTATTTTTCCAGCCTTGAATCCATTTAGTGATGCCGTTTTTAACGTATTCGCTGTCCGTGTAAACGGTGACTGGTTCGGTTTGACCGGAATTGGCAAAAAATTCGAGAACAGCGACGGCAGCCTGCATTTCCATGCGGTTGTTGGTAGTTTGGGGGTCTGCACCTCCGAGTTCGTGACACTTACCGTCGGCGAAACAAACTACTGCACCCCAGCCACCTGGGCCTGGGTTGCCGGAACAGGCGCCGTCTGTGTACAAGCTTTTGATTTGGGGAATTGTCATGAGCGAATTAATGTGTTATTTAGAGGTAAGTTGTTGGCTGGTGCCATAATTGAGGGGAATAGCGATAGTTTTACTTGCTGCCATGAAAAACGCCAACTTAAAGATTAAAAAGGTCGGCTTATTTATTTGTCCGTTTTCTTTGTTAATTTTTAATACTTTCGCGCAAGCACAGCCGATAGTCCCTGCTGCTGATGGTACGGGCACTGCTGTCACCCGCAGCGGCAACCGCTACGATATCAACGGCGGCAGTTTGTCGGGAGACGGGGCGAATCTTTTTCACAGTTTTGGGCAGTTCGGCTTGAATGAAGGTCAAATAGCTAATTTTCTGACAAATTCGGCTATTCAGAATATATTAGCTCGAATTGCTGGCGGGGACGCTTCGCTAATTAACGGTTTAATTACTGTCACGGGCGGCAATTCTAATCTTTTTCTAATTAATCCTGCGGGGATTGTGTTTGGCCCGAACGCGAGTTTGAATGTGCCGGGGGCTTTCACTGCAACTACTGCTACTGGTGTCGGTTTTGGTTCAAATTGGTTTAATGCTGCGGGTACAAATAATTTTAGCGCCTTGGTGGGTACGCCCAATGCTTTTTATTTTGGTGCGGCTGTACCGGGAAGTATTGTTAATGCTGGCAATTTAGCTGTGACTCCGGGGCAAAATTTGGCTTTGCTTGGCGGTACGGTTGTTAGTACCGGGCAGTTGTCGGCCCCGGGTGGGCAAATTACTGTGGCTGCTGTTCCGGGAGATAATGTTCTCCGCATTAGTCAACCGGGGCATTTGTTGAGTTTGGAAATAGCAACGGGCGGAAATTTTGGTAATTCTCAACAGACTTTGAATCCTGTTTCTTTGCCACAATTGCTGACAGGTACTGGACAAAATCAGGCGGCCGGTGTTGCGGTTGCTGCTGACGGTTCTGTGCGGCTTGTGGGTTCGGGTTGGCAGGTGAATTCTGGGGATGTGGCGATCGCTGCTAATGTGTCTGGGCTGCCACAGTTGAATGCGGGAAGTGCGAATTTATGGGCTGCGGGAAATCTCACGTTAGCGGGCGCTAGGCTGCAAACTACGGGGGATTTGAGTTTGCTGGGCAGGGATGCGGTGCGGGTCAGGGACAGCGCCGAGAATCCGTTTTTGGCGCAGGCTGGGGGGAATTTATACATTCAGGCCGATCGCACTATTGATATTCTCACTCAAAATGCCACGGGCGGCTTGTCTCTTCCCGCACAATTTCAAAGCGGTGGCAATTTGAGTTTAGTTAGCAACGGCGTGATTTCGGGGGATACTCACTTTGCTTCGAGGGGCAATTTTTCGGTGCGCAATCTGTCAGGAATGCCGGGAAATTTTGTGAGTTTATTTGACCCGATTATCAGTTCGGAAAGAGATGTTTTCTTAGGAGATTATACAGGTGTTTCGCTGAAAGTGGAAGCGAAGGGCAGCATTGTTGCTGAGAGTATTACAATTACCGGCCCTGATCTTGCATTGCTGCGGACGGAAAATCTGAATCCCGACGATCCAGATATTGTTATTTTAACCACCAGTCCGGCTTTAATTCTGCGGGCGGGATTACGAGATTTGGCAAATCCCCTTAATATTTCTACTGACAATTTGGGTGACGATGGAGCTTTCAGTTCAGTGTCGGTTTTTCCCAGAGGTTTTATTTATGTGGAAGATAATATTTTTGCAGGCGGGCCGGTGATTGCTTCGGCACCGGGAGATGTGGTAACTAGAGAGATTAACGGCGGTAGCATTACTCTCACAAGTACCGCAGGGGCTGTGATAGTTGGGGGTAGATTGATATCGGGTTCGACTATTGATATTGAAGCTGCCAACAATATTTTGACAAGTGACATTTCTCGTGGTGGTATCAACGGCAATATTACTCTGACTTCTGGGGGTAATATAGTAACGGATAGGATCAATAGTGGGACGAATGGGAGGATCGCACTTACAGCAGCCGGCAATATAAATTTTGGGAATTTGCAGGGTTCTCAAGTTAATATTACCAGCAACTCCGGGGCTTTGGGAGTTTTGACCGATCCGAATATAATTATCCCCAATATAACACCCGCCAATATTACAGCCACCGAAAATCTCACTTTGGCAGCTTCGGGCGACTTAACCGTAGGGAACCTCACGGGTGCTACTCTCAGGGCTAGCAGCAGCAGCGGAAGCGTCGTTACGGGTACGATCGCCACTACGGGAGATGTCAGAATTTTAGCAGGACAACAAATCAACACGGGGGCGATCGCTGTTAATCCTTCAGCCAATCAAGTTAATCCTGCGATTCCCACAGTCAATTTGGACGCGCAAACTAATATTAACGTGGCATCGATTGATGCAGCCGCCGCCAGCATTGCTTTGAGAGCTTCTAGCGACTTAACTGCAGGGAATTTGCAGGGTGCGGCAGTTGATGTTAATAGTGATGGGGGAAATATTGCGATCGGCAATACTGCATCAACTGGAAATATCAATTTAAGAGCTGCGGGAAATGTGAACTCAGCAAATTTGCAGGGTGTAGGAGTTAATATTAACAGCAGTGCGGGGACGATTGGAGTTACCAGTGCCGCCGCCACCAGTAATGTAAATTTGACAGCTTTGGGCAATATCACTTCAGGAATTTTACAGGGAAGTGATGTTTCAGTTAATAGTAATGCTGGAAGTATTCAAACTGCAAATGTTACGGCCGGTAACGGTGTGAATTTGAGAGGTTCTGGCGATGTCAATGCGGGAAATTTGAGGGGAGTTGCGGTTGATGTTGGCAGCAATGTGGGGAATGTGAGAATTGGGGATGTTAACGCTACAGGAAATATCAATTTGGAAGCCGCTCAAAATGTGAATTCGGGAAATTTGCAGGGATCTGTAGTTGATTTAGTGAGCAGCCGGGGAAATGTCAGCACTGGCAATATTAATGCTTCATCAATTGTGGATATTTTAGCGGGAGGGCAGATCGGAACAGGGGCAATAAATGTTAATCTTGTTGTGCGCGATCGCGCTCCGGCTGTAAATATTAACGCTCAAAATGATATTAGCATTGTATCGGTGAATGCTCCGGGCGCTCAAGTTGATATCGCAACTCCGGGTTTGGTGCGAGTGACTGGTACTTTTGACCAAAACGGCACTCCTGTTAGTGTCTCGACGCTTGGCCGCGTTCAACCGGGTACAGTCAGGATCGCCCACGGGGGCGGCGATGTCAATCCGCCAACGCCTTTTGTGGTGGGAGATGCGACGACGAATGGTACTGCTGGGGCGATCGCCAGCAATGCTTTGGGTACGATTACTCAGCGGCAATCTTTCATAAATTCTTACACTCAAGGCAATAGTGCGATCGTCACTACAAATCAACCCGGAATAACTCCACCCGGAATAACTCCACCCGGAACAACTCCACCCGGAATAACTCCACCCGGAACAACTCCACCCGGAATAACTCCACCCGGAATAACTCCACCCGGAATAACTCCACCCGGAATAACTCCACCCGGAACAACTCCACCCGGAATAACTCCACCCGGAACAACTCCACCCGGTACAACTCCTCCGCCACCATCGCCCAGCGGTAGATTTCCATTAGATAGTAACCGGGTTTTTCCCGCTCCGAACCAACCCTTTAGTCGCGAACAGCGGCAGAACCAAAACAGAATATCGCGAGATATAGGAAAACCTGGAGAAAGGATGCCCCCCGAAAGAATACAATCTCCGAGAGGACTGAGAAATTTTATCAATTCAAACATCAGAGATTCAGTTATTCAGTCAGCATTTCGCGGCGGCATCGGCAGGAATTTGGAGGCAGGCCAAATATCAGCAGCTTTGTCTCTACTGGACAAATCTTTCAGCCAAGAATTCGCCGAATATTTAGACATCAACATCAGCGACGAGTTGGTATCCCCAGAGGAAATTCAAAAAAAATTAGCATCCGTGGGCGCACAAACCGGCACAAAACCTAGCTTAATTTATCTGTTCTCGCAGCCCGAAGAATTAAATTTAATGCTGATCACTTCTTGCGGTGAAGTGGTTCACAAAAGTGTACCGGCTGCGAACCGGGCAGAACTGCTGAAAGTAGTCACTCAGTTCAGGGATGAGATTACCAAACCGGGGGTGCGGGCTACTACGAGTTATCTACCATCTTCCCAACAGCTTTATAAGTGGATGATTGCGCCTTTAGAGGACAGTTTGAAAAAGTGCGAAACGGATACTATTTCCTTTGTTGTCGATCGAGGTTTGAGAGGTATGCCCTTTGCTGCTTTGCACGACGGACAGCAATTTTTGGTGGAAAAGTACAATCTCAGCCTGATGCCCAGCATTAATTTAACAGATACTCGCTACGTCGATCTCAGAAATTCTCAAGTTTTAGCAATGGGTGCCTCGGAATTTTCCGATTTGAATCCTTTGCCTGCAGTTCCTGCTGAAATAGCCGCTATTTCCCGAGAGTGGCCGGGAGTTAGTTTTCTGAATGAGGATTTCACTTTAGATAATTTGAAGCGACAGCATCAAAGCCGGCCTTTTGGCATTATTCACTTAGCTACTCACGGCGAATTTCGACCTGGAGCACCGAATAATTCTTTTATTCAGTTGTGGAATAGTCGGCTGCGACTGGATCAATTGCGGGATTTGAGATTGAATAATCCGCAGGTGAATATGTTAGTTTTAAGTGCTTGTCGGACTGCGGTGGGAGATGCACAGGCGGAGTTGGGTTTTGGGGGGTTGGCGCTGCAAGCCGGGGTGCAAACGGCTTTGGGGAGTTTGTGGTACGTGAGTGATGAAGGTACTTTGGGATTGATGAGTGAGTTTTACCAGCAGTTGAAGACGGCGCGAATTAAGGCGGCGGCGCTGCGACAAGCGCAAATTGCGATGTTGCGGGGAGATGTGCGTTTGGAGGGTGGCCGATTGCGGGGTTTGAGTCGGGGTGAGGGGGTGGAGTTGCCGGCTTCGCTGCAAGGGTTTGCGGATTTAAAGTTGTCGCATCCTTATTATTGGTCGGCTTTTGTGATGATTGGAAGTCCTTGGTGATTGGTGATGAGTGATTGATTAAGTAAGTCGGGGGAAATATTTACAAGTATGTAACAAAAGATTAAGTAACCTGATTGGAGTTAAATTTAACACGTTCTGTAGTATAGTTTCCTCTTTATGCTCTAACTTCTACCCCAGGAATTACAGCATAAGCCAGCTCTAATTCATCCTCCAACATTTTTCTGGCTAATTCATTTTTTTTGATATGTTGCCACTCCAATTCAATTGGATTCATTTCTGAAAAATATTTAGGCAAAAAGAAGATGTATAAACCCTGACTTTCCCACTTTGACTATAATTGTTGGACTTTGCCGACATCGGTGTATCGGACTGTTTTCATTTTCATGGCGACACGGCGATGGCGCTGCTGTTCAAATAATCCTAGGACGCTACCAAAAAGCACGTCAATGCGAGTCATCATCCAGCGAGTAAAATCATCTCAAGTCGAAATTGACGGTCAAATTGTCGGCAAAATTGGCTGCGGACTTAACTTGCTTGTAGGTATTGCAGACACCGACACCGAAGCAGAACTCGATTGGATGGCTCGCAAATGCCTAGAATTGCGTTTGTTTCCCGACTCGGCCACGGATACCGGGCGCTGGGACAAGTCCGTACAAGACATCGGTGGCGAGTTGCTGGTTGTGAGTCAGTTTACGCTCTACGGCGACTGCCGCAAAGGTCGGCGGCCTTCCTTTGACCGAGCTGCGGCTCCTGAACGAGCTGAAATTTTTTATGATATAATTTGTCGAAAAGTTGCGCCAGAGCGGCTTAAAAGTTGAAACAGGCTTGTTTGGAGCGATGATGCAAGTCTCGATCGACAATGACGGGCCGGTGACTCTGGTATTAGAGAAAGAATCAGGGTGAATTGTGAATTTATAATATAAATAGTTGCCGTGAGTATGGTCACAATTAAAAGTGATTATTGTCATGTAACTCCTAAGTTAATTGTGAGATGATTACTCAAATTTAGCCGTTCGGCATAGCTGATGCCAGTCAGACTCAGACAAAAATATTATTTTTACATTTATGTTAACCCCAGTAACTAAACCATCTGTCCGAGTTACCGAAATAGGTGAGTACATCCATTATCAATCTTGCGATCGCCGCTTTAAGCTAGAGCATAATAACCGAAAGCTTGCGCGAGAGCTTCCGTTTGCAGAACGCCTCTTCAACTCCTTAGATCCAGTTCTCCAAGAGGCGGGGCGATTGAGGGAGAACGAATGGGAAACTTCTCTCCAAAAAAATGGTCTCATTGACCTCACTTTGTACAGCCAAAAGTCTGCTGATGAAAAGAAGACACCCTGGACTACCTTTGTCGCACAATTGCAAGGTATAAGCTCAGGACAAAGAGCATATGGACGCGAAATTTCCGTCGAAGCAGACGAGGGAGCTTTCCAGATCAAAGGCCAAATTGACTTTGTACTAATCCTGTGGGAAGACAATCGACCAAAGCTGCGAATTGTTGAATGCAAAGCCAGTCGTCGAGACCGTACCTACCACCGCGTGCAGGTTGCTCTATACCGGATGCTAGTACGGCAGCTTATCCAAGCGAGTCCAGTGGCAATCTGCGGCGTAGAACTCAGACCAGAAGATATCGAATGCGTGGTCGCTAGGATTGATGAAAGTACAAATAAAAGTCAGCTCATCCTCGATCTAAAACCGTTTAAGCTAGATACAGAAGAAGCTGACATTAATCGCCTTCTGGCATCTGAGGGCACACTAAACCGCGTAGTTCAGGCTGATTTAGCTGATTTGGACTATCAAATCGATCCGAAGTGTGATGGCTGTGTTTTCAATATTCATTGCCTATCAGAAAGTGCCAGATTGCGTCGCCTTGAACTAATAGGCTTAGATCCATCAGCAGTACGAGTTTTGCGAGAGGCAGGGATTCAAAAAATCGATGACTTGGCTGAACTCGACTTAGCCGGACAGCAGGCAGTTCAAGTGCGGCAAGATCCAAGCTTTAGCGATAACCTAGAACTTATCCAGTTAAAAGCAAAAACTCGGAGGCGTACACTTCCAGGCGGGAATATTAACCCAGATTCCTATGAAGTAGAGTCGCTACCTTATGCAGGTCAAGGTCAACTTCCAGAGCACATAATTAATGGTGAGCGGCTGATTCGCGTTTACCTTTCTGTGGATTACGACTATGTAGAAAACAGGATAGGAGCGATCGCAGCTCATGTGACCAAGAGCGAAGGACAATTACATACAAGCTTCACACAGGTAAATGGACAGTGGCAGCCAGACCCCACACTCAAGGAACGGTGGGAGGTAGGGCGCGATCAAAATAATCGCCCAGTCTATGAAGAGCGTTCCCTCCAAACTAGAGAAGTTATCGAGTTTCAAACCTCCCCGTGGACGGGGGAATATAGAGAAGACACTGGCGCTGAGAAACAGCTAATTCAAGGGTTTCTAATGAAGCTGGTTGAGGTTATTGATGAGGTAGCCGAGGCCGAAACCGCTCCCATTCACTTTTATGTCTTGTCTCGATCCGAGATGGCTCAGTTGCTCGAAGGATGCTCGCGCGTCAGCTCGCAGTTGCTCGGCCACCTCCGGGAACTGCTAGGATGCCGTGAGAGTTTAGAGCAACTCATCTATTCTTGCTTGCACGATGAAGTCGATCGGCGTTTTGCTTTGGGATGGACAGGGAGAGGCTTAGCTGTGGTTACTTCTCTGTCGTGGTTTGGGAGGCGTTATCACTGGCGGCGACGGGTGTCTGGTGCCGAGGTCGATATAGAGCAAGCTTTTACACAGGATATCTTCGATTTTAAGACTGATTTGGATTTAGATGCTCAGGGGCAGTGGGCAGTTAAACCTTCTGAGCAAGTCAGCAGGCACAAGTTTGAAATCCGCAGTCGCTTTTATGATTCCTTAACAGCACCCTACTGGCGCGCCTACTGGCGAAAATTGCCCGATCCAACAGACCCAAATCTATCCCCCGCAGTCGCCAAGGCTATTGAGCGCTACAACAGCGCCCGGAAGCCTAACTATCTTAAAGAATACTTTCGAGCCCGCGTACACGCGCTGCGCTGGGTTGAAGAAAGCATTCGTTTCAAGAACCAAGAAATAGTAAAACCATCTCTTGTCATCGCTGATTTACTGGAATTCACCCTTGGGGTAGATAATGCCGCTCAAGCAGGGATTGACTATCTCCGACTGGATCATCACGTTAAAGTGACAAACTGGATTGCTACTCACCTAGTCCCGCCTGTCTATCGCGTCCCTCTAGGGCGCACTATTCCTATTAGTGATGTTGTCTCGCACGGCAACAATAGGCTGACAGCCACTATCAACCTTGATCGGTATGGTATTAACTATGAAGTTTTAGAGACTAACTGCACGATCGAAAAAGGCAACTTTGTAAGGCTTAGCCCCGGTTTTAACGATCCGCATCGCGGTCAAACATTCGCTCAACTTCTACGCGGTGGAAGTACGTGTTTTGTGGATCATATTGACTGGGAGACTGGACAAATTGAGCTTTCAGTAAGACAAACAAATAAACCAGACCGCTATCAACTCCCCGGTCGGTTTTATAATCAAGAGGAAGACATTTTTTCCTATGCTACTTTAGATGAAAGTCCTTCGGATTTTGTAGCCGGAAAGGTTGACAACAGACTAATAAGTCGTTTGGGAAATCATGTCTGTCAATGGTTCGATCCCGAGCATCCTCAGATCCCTCTGCAACAGTCTCCAGCCACAGACAAGTTAGAACAATACCAGAATTTGCTAGAGTCTCTAAAATTGCCTAACGCGCAGAAGTTGGATGCCGATCAAGTAGCTGCTGCTGTCAGTGGCTTAACCACTAGAATTCAACTTTTACAGGGGCCTCCAGGAACAGGCAAGACACAGACAACTGCGATCGCTACTTTTTTAAGAATTTTGGCGCGTTGTTCGATCGGAGATATCGTTCTCATCGCAGCACCTACCCATACTGCTGTAAATAACTTGCTTTTGCGCCTCGATAGCCTCTTGCCAACCCTTCAGCAACAGGCAGATAAATCGGGATTAACAGTACCGCCGATACAACTTAGCCGAGTTGACCCTAAAGAGGGTGAGGTTTTTCTCGAAAAAAATGTTGAATGTTTTCCCTCTAAGCCTTGTGCAGCCAAGTTGAAGAAAATGCGTTCAAATGCTGTCTTGGTCATCGGCGGCACAACCAGTGCTCTTTTGAAATTATCGCTGGAAATGAAAGGTATCCAAGTACCTACACTAATCGTTGACGAAGCAAGCATGATGGTGTTTCCGCACTTTCTGTCACTGGCTACATTAGTAAAAAGTGACGGGGAAATCATGCTTGCCGGAGATCATCGGCAGCTCTCACCAATTGTTGCTCATAATTGGGAGCAGGAAGACCGTCCGCCCATTCAATTATACAAGCCTTATGTGAGTGCATATGATGCGGTTAAAAATATTAAAATTACAGGAGTTTCAGATTCAGCCATTCTGAGTTCTGCGTTGAGTTTTACTTTCCGCTTGCCACCGCTGATTTGTAATTTAATTTCTCGTATTTACCAACTGGATAATATTGAACTAAAAGGAAGGTTGCCCGATTCAAATAGTCTTTTACAGGAGGAGTCAAAAGGTCTAATTCTTGTTCTTCATTCTGAGCGCCTGTCAAAACGCAGCAATATGCTTGAGGTGCTGATTATTGAGAAAATTATTGCTGCTGCAAAAAATAGAAGAGCAATAGAAAACAACTCTGTGGCTATTGTCACTCCACACCGAGCGCAGCGAACACTGCTTAAAAGTTATTTGAAGGACTCCGGCGACCTGATCGATGTAATTGATACTGTTGAAAGCTTACAAGGTGACGAGCGACCTTATATCATTGTGTCGGCAACAGCCAGCGACCCCTCAGCAATTAGTAAAAATGTGGAATTTATCTTAGACCTCAATCGGTCTAATGTGGCTTTTTCTCGGGCTCAGAAACAACTGATTGTGGTCTGCTCTCAAACTCTGCTAGATCACATTCCAGCCGAATTAGAACATTACGAGGAGACAATGCTTTGGAAGTCTTTACGAGCTGTGTGTTCGCAGCTCATCGGTACTGAGATTGTGGATGGGCATCAGGTACAATTTTTTGAGCCACCACCCGATATTCTCGAAAACCTGTCGCGTACTTAAAATTGTATATTTCAGCTTGAGAGGAATTATCACCTTTAATATTTAATTTGATCGACTCAGCGTCGCTCTTGTCAATTTACGGGTCTAAACTTCTCTAACGACTTACCCGCCGTCATCAAACCAACCGGGCTGATTTAATAAAATACATCGCTTCCAGCCTCGCTTTGGAGCCAGAAATCTGGCTTCGGTCAATAAACCTGCCTTCTGCCATCAGAGCAAATTTGCAGATTGACCGGGTTTCCTAAATGCTGCGGCGTAGGTTCTGAAGATAGTGCAGTTCGCTACACTCTGCCGACTCTCAATTCCGCAATCTCCAACGCCGAAAACCCCCTCAAAAGGCCAGTTGGTAAATTGTCCACTCAGCGGCCCCGGAATACCGTCCATCTTTGTCGCGATCGCCCTACCAGAATTACAGCTCAGAATGCTTGTACAGTAAGGATTTAAGGGTAATAAAATATATCTCCCACAGCCAGCGCTTAGAATCAGATTCAGCAGCCAAAAACTGTTGCATGAGAGAGTGGAACACTGGCATCACTGTGCCTATCTGTATTTCCCTATATTCAATACATAGAGAGTTGAATCAGCACAGCAAGCGAAACCGCCAGCAACTGTCGCCTCACTCCCTGCCCGCTTACGCAACTACCCGATAAACGCCATGACTGTCAAAACTGCCACCAACACCGTCAACTGCAACACCGCTTCTAACCTCAACTTCATTCCGGCCACCTCCGAACAAACCGCCGAAATCAATACTGTTCCCAGCATCGATGTTCTGGCTTTGGCTGAATTCGCCCTCAAAGAATTGGAAGCAGAGATGAAAACTGCCAGCCGCAGCGCTCAAGCAGTGGCGATGCGGATTGCTAAGGAAGTCGAACGGATTTGCCAAAAAAGCGATCGCATCCAAATTTCCGGCGAAGTTGAAGCTTGGCAAATCACCTTGGCCGAGCACCGGTTGCAAAAAACCCTGCAATACTACCGCCTCGGTTCCAAACAAGGCCGCGTCGAACTGCACTCCCACCTCGCGGCCATGATTTACCGCCATGTTGCTTCTTTCCGATCGAACTTGAACTTCCAAGCTCGCTACAACATGATTGAAGACTTTTTGCAAGGCTTTTACATCGAATCTCTGCGAGCTTTCCGCCGCGAACACCAACTCGATCTCACCTACCAGCCCCGCACGCAGCTAGAATTGGCTGAGTACATGGCTTTCACCGAACACTACGCCAAGCGCCAAATCGGTTTGCCCGGCCGCAACCGCCAACGCCTGATCGTGTTGCGCGCTCAAGGATTTGCCAAGGGCCAACCTCCCGAAACTGCGATCGACATTGAAATGGCTGTAGAGTCGGGCAAGGGAGAAGATGCGGAAATTTACAGCCGCTCTCCGGCGCTGCAACAAGTCCGCGAACAAATGGTTTCGGAAACTGTCGATCCGGCTGATGCTGTGCTGCGCGATCGAGTAGTATCGGAATTGATCACCTATCTGGAAGCCCAAAATCAGCCAGAATGCGTGAATTACTTAACTTTAAAATTGCAAGACCTTTCGGCTTCGGAAATTGACCGCGCGCTCGGTTTGTCTTCCCGCCAGCGCGACTACTTGCAACAACGTTTCAAGTACCACGTCGAAAAATTTGCCCGCACTCAAAACTGGAAACTCGTCCACGAATGGCTGGGTGCTGATGTCGATCAAAAATTGGGAATGACTTCGGACAAATGGGAAGCATTTCGCGCTCAACTGTCGCCCGATATGCAGCAACTGTTAGTAATGAAGCGGAACCAAGAATGCGACAAGGCGATCGCCACCGCGCTCAAATGCACTCCCAAACAAGTCCAAAAACGCTGGGCGCAACTGTTGGAGCTGGCTAGCCAGACTCGCAACAGCAGCCAAGCTTAATTGGTGCTCAAATATGAATGCAACTGTTTTCTTGAGACTGGAAAATGCGATCGGGTGCGGCATCTACACAGGACTGCCCGCCCCGGCGTCCGCTCTCAAATCAACAATCGCTGCTACTAATTTATCGCCGCTTTTTGGCAATTTCAATTTATTAAAACAACGTATCCGCTCAATAAGTTGCGGTAAGCATTAATTTTTCGGAATTGTAGAATTTTAATTTAATTGTACAAATATCTTAATTTAGATACAAAAATATCGCATTTGCTGGCTGCTAAATCTTGATTAAAATAATGTATTATCAATTATGAAGTCAAGGATATTACAGTCTTTTTGGAACAGTCACAATTAACAGTGGGGTGACACTTAATAAAGGAATCAAGTTCCGATAATTCAAAGCAGTTATCTTTTTTTAAACTTCTTCAATAATCCCAGGACACACCGAAAGAACAAAGCGAAGATTGTTCGCGAATAATCATCCCCAGAGCTGGAATATTTCCCCGGTGAGAAATACGATCGTGCATATATTCAAAAAAGCTAATTCCTAATTTCCTAGTAGTCGCAACTAGAGACATGAAAATATCCATCGCCTTAGTTCCTTCACAAGTTTGAGTCGCATAGCTGATATTTCGTCGCTGCACCATTGTTCTGGCAGCTAATTCTGCCGGGTTATTATGTAATGGTAATTCCGGATGCTCCAAAACTAAAAGCAACTCAGATATTTTACAAGAAGTTAATTTTTTTCGTTCATCTAATTGTTCATAACCAGTTTGACTGCCGAAAATTTCCCAAAATTTGGATTTTAGCCTGAGCTTCTCTAGCCCAGATGGAGAGTTTCTGTAAGCGAGCAATTCTCGGTAGTAATCCCAAAAATCATCAATAAACTTATCTAAACTTTTTTGATGACAAGTAACAAATGGACTTAATTTTTTATAATGTCTTGCTTCATGCACCCAACATAAAGATAAATCATCTGTGAGTAATTTAAACTGGGGTGCATCATCAGTGACCAGAGTTTTTATTACCGGAATCTGGGATTGCTGATGATAAAAAGCAATTGCTGCTGCCTCAAAAATTCTGGTACGATGTTGAGAGCCTAAGCAACCCAGATGCTGATTCAGCAAGGAGTTAAATTCATCACCGTTCAACGGAATTTCTTGAGGTAATCCTTTAATTTGATGGCTCCACTTCCGGGGTACATTGAACTTATCTAATAACTCGTAGGTAAGTGGAGAGATCATAAACTGAAGTCCTTGGTTGTTCTGTAATACTCCAAGTACGCTTAATCGGTCTTTTCTTAAAGTTGTAGAATAAACTGTATATAATGGATTGCAAATTATATTTGTCGTGTAATTTACTCTTTTAACACGCGCACTTGTTTGGTCTAAGTGTTGCCAAGGGCTACTTGCTAATCCGGATAAATACACTTCGTTAAATTCTGATTCAAAATTTGCTGATTTTTTCACTCTTCTGATTTGATAAATAACCGGCTGACATGGAAATCCCAATATTGCTTAAAAAATCTAACAGCTTTCCTTGAGTCATGTTACCTCCATAGTACAGGCTCATAACTAAGGCTTTTACTCCGGGACCAAACTCCCCATCATAGCCGGATGGTAACGGTGAAATGTATGTTTTCTTTTCTGAAGGTGAGTAATACTTCTGTTTCCGGAATAATCACGTTATCTGTTTTCAGTAAAATGTCTTGAACTATTACCTCTTCATAACCCTTGAATTCTGAATCGAATGGTAGTTCTGCCTGGGGATACTCGAGGATTTTTTCTCTGTCAACTTTGACCAGAGCATTTTTACTACTTTTAATATGTTTTTTTGGTGTTTTTCGCTCTTTCTCGGATGAGTAGTTTTCTTTTGACTTTTTCGGCCCATTAGCTTTAACCTCTGGTTTGCCCTGTTCTCCTTTCAGACGATTATTTTCGGATTTTAATCTTTGATTTTCTGACCGTAATTCTTTGGTTTCTGCTTGTAATTGTTCTATGAGGTTCAGCAATATGGACACAGTACGACGCAATGATTCGTCTGCAATGTCAGATGGCTCAATGCTTTGCAGTAAGGTTTCTACTAATTTTTGAGGAGATGATTCTTGCGTCATGAATCATATTCTACCATGCTGTGCCTAGATTGTGAACCTTCTTTTTTGCTGTTACCCCGATTTATTGAGCGGATACAAAACAACATTACTTTTTTTAATATCTTTCATTCCCTGGTTAGACCGGGGAATTTGTTTTTATTAGTCATCAGTCATTAGTCATTAGTCATTAGTTATTGGAAAGTGATTGCTGAAGAGGCTGCCTGGCCTAGATTTATAATGATATTTAAAAATAGGTAGTAGCCTAATAAAGGCAAAGTTGTTAAAATGATTTGTTTCTCCACAATATCTCACATGAAAGTCTATTTTTAAAGAAATAAATTATTATATAAAATTTTGTTATCCGTTAATAGACAGTATCAAACTCTAATTTATAAATGTTTTTTTATAAAAATAGTTAAAAATCGATTCAGAAAGTTGAGGGTGCGGAATGTGGATAAAAAATGACAAGTCATCTATCCAAAGACAGAAAAAAATTAATACAAATCTACTGTATCGGCTCAATAAGTAGGGGTAACAGTTAATCTAGTTGCCAAGACAAGCCCAAGGGATGAAGAGAAGATTTTTCG
>NZ_JAUBRH010000092.1:0-16826 GCF_036701775.1 Microcoleus sp. N9_A2
CTTTGATGGCAGCATCAACGAGCAAATCGACTGATTGATCCAAGAATCCCCGCGCCTTCAAGGCCGGGGAGTGTCAATTAATCATCATTACCAGAATATCTACCGATGGGCATAATATTTTTAACTTAAAATTTTTAAATATCACAAGTAGTAATTGCGCTCATAAAATCGAAATCTCCTTAAAAAAAAACCAGCAGCTCGTTTATAGATGCCCTTAATTTTGTAGGATATCCCCTAGTTAAGGTGATAATAAAATTTAATAAATCCTTGTGAGAGTTGGTGGCAGAAACGTTGTAGGTTGGCTCCACCCAACCTACAAATGATTAGATAAATTTATTACATTTAGTACAAAAATGCTAAATTCATCTACCTAAAGATAGAAAAATATAAATAAATATTGCTATCTTGATGATTTTCAATTTGCTGAATCATTCATAAGAAAGAAGTATTAGAACTGATATCTATCTAAAGTAGGTGCAAAGCTTGATGTACATAGGTACAGGAAATAACAATGTTACTTTACAAAATTGAGCATTTTAATCCCAACTACCGCCAAGCAGCTTTTGAGGACGACGATATCAAAGGGCTGGATGTGTATGGCGGAAGTACCCATGATAAAATTGGCACGATCGATACTGCGCTGGTAGATGAGACAGGACGTTTCCGCTATTTTGTGGTTGAGACTGGTTCTTGGATTTTTGACAAAAAAGTTTTACTTCCCATCGCTCTTTGTCGCGTTGATTTTAAGGGGCGGCGCGTTTACGCTATAAATTTGCGGAGTAAAGACCAAGTGGAAAACCTACCCAGGTATGAGGATGGGATGGCAGTTGATTACGATTATGAAGAACAAGTGCGGGGTATTTATCGGACTTCAACAGTAGAAGGGTCTGCACCAGTAGAAGCATCATTACCTTTAGAAGCACCTGTTCCAGTTTCGAGAACACATTCTGTCTCGCCTCAAGCTAGTAATCCTGCTTATGACCGGGATACCTATACTTACGATATAGAGCCTGAATTGTATCAGATGAACGAACAGGATCATCAAAAACTCAAACTGTACGAAGAACGATTAGTTGCAGATAAAACCCGTCGCAAAACAGGCGAGGTAATAATTGGCAAGCAAGTTGAAACCAAAACGGTACAACTGGAGGTTCCTGTAGAAAAAGAGCGAGTTGTGATTGAGCGCACTACTCCAGAATATGCAGGGAGTCGAGTAACTCCAGATACCGCCTTCAAGCAAGAAGAAATGGCACATTTTGAAATCTACGAAGAAAGTGTCAATATCAAAAAGCAAGCGTTCGTGCGCGAGGAAGTGCAAATCAGAAAAGAAGTTGAGCAAGATACGGTTGAGGAAACAGACACAGTACGTCGCGAAGAGTTAGATGTTGTAAAAACCGAATGGGAATCGGATATAAAAAAACGTAATCCGCTTTAACTCAGCCAAATAGTCTAGTTAAAAATGCAAAAATCAGGAGGATATTTTTCATGTCTAATCGCAGGCATTTACCGTCAATCAGCGTAGCCTTTTTAGCTTTAGCCGTTAGTGTCAGTGGCACTGGCTTTGTGCTAAGTTCCCAGCAAGTTGCTGCTCAACAAGCTAAATCGAAATTTCCTGATGTACCGCCGAATTACTGGGCGCGTCCGTTTATTGATTCCTTAGCTGAAAAAGACATTGTTACCGGATATCTAAACGGAAGTTTTAGACCAAAACAGGCTGTGGATCGGGATGAATTTTCGGCGATGATCCGCCAAGCTTTTAATCGAGGAAGCGTTAGAAAGATACCGAGTGGAAGTTACTTTAAGGATGTGCCTCAAAACTATTGGGCAGAAACTCCGATTAAAGAAGCTTATGAAGGGGGATTTATGAATGATTTTCCCGGAAAGGAGTTTCGTCCGAAGCAGCCTTTGACTAAGGCACAAGCATTAGTTGTGTTAATGAGGGGTTTAAATATGGATTACAATGCCCCTGTTGTCAAAACCGATCGAGCTGCTGCAACTCCAGCAAAGCCAACTCCAGTAAATAAACGTCGAATTGTTAGGAACCGTTTGGCATTTCCCCTCGCAGCGACTGTTTTGATGCAGCCGTTATTACCTGTAGTGGCAAGGCTGCAGCCTGCGGCTGCGCCCGCACCTAAATCGGCTAAGGCTGTTCCACCAACAACGACAAAAGCTGCAACTGCGCCTGCTAAAATTTCGGCATTAGATTTTCTCAATTCGTACTATAAAGATGCCGAGAAAATTCCTAAATATGCGGTTGAGCCAGTAGCAGCAGCGACAAAGGCAAAGATAGTGGTCAACTATCCAGATGCCAGAGTTCTTAATCCGAACGAGTTGCTCAGTCGGGGTAGTGCTACTGCCCTAATTCATCAAGCTTTGGTCAATCAAGGTCAGATAGAACCGCTTCCCGACAAGGATAGTGCTAAGTACATTCCTCAGAACCCACGTCGCTAGTTCTCCCATCAACATTAACTTTTTTACCCCAGGATTCGATTGACTCGAAACCAGCGATAACCGTAGGCTTCTAAAGGAATAGAGAGCGAGTCGGCATCGAGAGATTCATACAGGCGATCGCCAAATAAATCAATAAGATTGGTGTATTCGTTAGATTTGAGAGTAACCGTGCAAGGTTTGTCGGCTAGATTGTGGACGAGAAGCAATGTCCTGCCTTCCCAGTGACAGCAGTGGGCAAAAACCCAAGAACAGTCGGTTTCCAAAATTTGCCATTTTCCCCTACCGAACTCAGGACATTGCTTGCGGATGCGGATTGCACGTTCGACCCAGTTAATTAATGAGTTAGGATCGCGCTGCGCTGCGGCGACATTGACTTGTTTATAACTATATTCTCCGCTGGCGATCGCAGGTTTGGCAAGAGCATCAGTTGCAGCAGTCGAGAAGCCACCATTCGGCGCATCCGACCATTGCATCACAGTGCGGACGCTGTTTCGACCTTCCAGCGAAAGGTCATCCCCCATGCCAATTTCTTCGCCATAGCGCAGCATTGGTGTACCGGGCAAGGTGAACAGCAAGCTGTAGATTAGTTCAATCCGGCAGCGGTCATTTCCCATCATCGGTGGTAAGCGACGACGAATCCCGCGCCCGAAAATTTGCATCCTTTCATCGGGGGCGAATGCTGCAAAAATTTCCTCTCGTTCGGATGAAGAAATGCGGTCTAGCGTCAGTTCATCGTGGTGGCGCACAAAATTCAGCCACTGACAAATATCAGGAATCTCCGGTAAGATTTTTAGTCCATCGCGCAGGGCTGTGGATTCTTGACGCGCTAGGGCCAAAAACAGATATTGGTTCAGCAAAAAGTTGAACAGGACGTGCATTCTGTCGCCCTGATCAAAGTAGACGTGAATGCGATCGGGCGCGACATTTGCTTCTGCCAGCAACACTGCATCACCCTGACGCGATGACACAAATTCTCTCATTTCTTCCAAGAAACATCGCAGGTCATCGGGGCTTGTACCTTCGGTGTCAGTTTCTTTAATTAAAAAGGGAACAGCATCAATCCGAAATCCAGACACGCCCAGTTCTAGCCAGAAACCCATAATTTTGCAGATTTCTTCTCGTACCGCCGAATTGGTAATATTCAAATCTGGCTGTTCTTTATAGAAGTGATGCAAATAGTAAGAGTTGGCTTGTTCGTCGTACTCCCAAATACTGTCCTCGGCATCGGGAAACACCAGCATACTTGGATCGGTTTTGGGTGGATTTTTTGACCACACATAGTAATTGCGATATTTTGAATTTTCATCGCTTCGGGCTGCAATAAACCAAGGATGTTGGTCGGACGTATGATTTACTACCAAATCGACTAGCACCCTAATTCCTCGTTCCCCTGCTTGGTGCATGAACTCGACAAAATCTCCCAGAGTTCCCAGTCGCGGGTCAATGTTGCAGTAATCCATCACATCGTAACCGTTGTCGCGGTTAGGAGAAGGATAAAACGGCAACAACCATAAACAAGTAATTCCCAGTCCTGATAAATAATCTAGCTTGTTGGTAAGTCCCTGAAAGTCGCCTACACCATCCCCGTTCGAGTCTAGGAAGGTTTCAACATCAAGGGAGTAGACTATTGCGTCTTTATACCAGAGGTCTTTCATATTACTTAGTTAAATTGAGATATTGTATCTGTGGCAAAAACCTGATTTTTAACCAAAAATTACCATTAAAATCTATATTTATGGTTCAATAACCCGGTTATAAGTTTATTGAGAATGGTGCAAGATGTCCGATCCACACGTGCGATCGCATCTTATACCATTTTTCTAAAGATATGCTATAGATGAACTCTTAGCCCCCCCTTAGTAAGGGGCGGTTGGGGGGGTAATATCTAGCACTATTTTATGAAATTGGTATAAGATGCGATCGCGCGTGCAGATTTGATTTTTTTGCATTTTACGGACTAAAGTCCGCACTACGAACCGTTTTTGCTCCCAAGAACGGACTAAAGTCCGCACTACGAACCGTTTTTGTTATGGTAATCACTCGGACGCGATATCGGTTAAATATGCCACCCTTTTTAAGTTATGACGGCATAGGAGTTGTGTTTTTTGCTGCCAACTACTCCTCTACCCAATTGAGCAACCCAAGAGAAGTAACAGCTCCAAAAAAGTGAGCGCCAATCAGATTGACGTTTGCCATCGTCACAAAAATATCTAGGGAACGAATCACATTTTCTGGCGTATAAGCTGCGAGCGCTTGTGGTTGAGCGAGCGTTTTTGCTAAAACTACAGCAACTGTTTCTTCAGAAGCCACAAACGCGATTAATACCCCCACCAAACTAGAAATTAATCCAATCCGTAAGGTGTGAGTAATATGTTCTTTGCTGGGATATACCTGGGAATTCTCGGCGTGCAAAAGTCTGCCTAAAAGCCTATAGCGAAAATCCCAAAAAATTCTAAAGCACAGCAATAACAGGCCAACGATTGCTAAAAATACCCCGAAACCAATACCTGCATTATTATTGGTTTGCTCGCTCATGTTGCGACCCAACATAGCAAATAATAAAACAATGCCGGAAACAGCACCCAAGAATAACTGTATCCAGAAGCTAAATCTACTGAACAAGCGAAAAGTTGCGACGAATTCGCTTTGGGTCAGCGGTTGCGACAAGGATTCTGGTTGATTCATTATATACACCTTATTGCTGAATTGATAATTATCACAAACGAGGCAAGGAAGAGGCTCTTTCGGCCGATCGTCCGGGCGCAAGCGATCGCTCCTGGACGCATCAATGCCTTCAAACCTTAGTTTTTTACTTAATCTGTGGGTAACAACCAATAATTTTAGTGCATCAATCCCGGTTTCTCATCATCCCGAAGTGATATCATGTGCGATCGATTACCATAACAAAAATGGTTCGTAGTGTGGACTGAAGTCCGCTCTTAAACTGCGGACGCCAGGACGCACTACGAACCTGATTTATCGGGCTTAATTGATCGGACACGATATGAGTCCTCTATTAGACTTCTCCTCTAAAAGCCTGTAAAGAACAGACTCAAATAGCCTGTTCCACAAGAGTTATGTGAGAGGTCTATTCCTTAGTCAGGAATGGCTGAGGGATACACGCCTGTAGCAATTAGCACGGGTTTGTTGGTATACTCGGCTTCTAGCTTCTGCTTTAAGGTCAAATCCCATTGCAAATCGTATTCGCGATCGAGTTCAGCGACAACAAACTGACGCAGCACACCGGTTACGGCAACTTTCTCCCCTTCTTTCACGCTTGTTTTTGGAACGGTGTGTATCACTAACAAATCTTCTCCGCCAATTAATTTGTCTTCATCCAAGGTGAACGAGTTTGAACTTCTGATGGTTTCGACTTCACCACTCACCGCTAGTGTCTTGCCGTAGTATTTTTTGGGGTCTGAGGTGAGTTCTCCTGGTGTGGGGGCTAGGGCCATCGATTGTGCAACAATCGCGGGTTTATTTTCGTAATCGGCGTACTGATTTGGCTCTAAGCTTAATTTGTACTCGCGCTCAATATCTGCAAGCACAAAGTTGCGAACAGTTCCCGTTACTTGAATATCTTGACCCGATTCAGCCGGCAGCGCAAAAGACTTGCCTGTGGCATTGACAACCAAAATCGGTTTGCTGCCAAAAAACTTTTGATCGCTAATTGTAAAAGTCGATGGGCTTAATTTATTGATGGGTTTACTTCTGACCGTCACAGTTTTACCGAGGAGTTCTGCTGTTCTATCGACCACATTCTCAGTTGTCGTCGCAACCGTTCCGGGCGTTGTAGGTGCAGGTGCCGTAGCTTCCCGCTGTGGGGTAGAACAAGCCGGAAGTAGCATGGCGGTGAGTGCGAGGGCGATCGCACTTCCCCAAGCATTCGATAGCTTTTGAGTAGAATTGTTTAAACGATTATTAACCATTAAAAAACCTCCTTGATTTGCCTGTTTATTTTGTTCATTCCCGGACGAATCAAGCCCCTAAAAATTGGTTTCTGCATCAAGCATCTCAGCAAGCAACCCTTATTTTCAAAGAAACCTCTTTTTTTTGCCTTAGTCCTCATAAATGCCAGGACAGGATTTGAGCGTAAAAAGAGGAGTTGCTGATGCAGCAAAAGGGATGCTTTGCAGACCGATTAATAAAGTTCCAGAGTTGAAGCTTCGTAATATCCTTGGTGTTTTTTCCAGCGATTGAGTTTATACATAGATCCCTCCTGACGTAATCTTTCAAATTCAGTCAGAGTTTGCCACTTTTTGGGCGATCGAATAGTCGCTGGTAACTGCTTACTTTTGAAACAGTACCAAAGTTTGTTCGCTGGTGCGATCGCCATTGTTAGAACTAAGGTTCACTTCGTATTTGGTTCCTGGTAGAGCAACCGTGGGATTAAAAGCAAAGCTGAAGTTACCTTGTTCGTCCGCTTTAATTGTGCGTTCGAGGATATTTCGTTCAAACCCAAACAAACCTGCCACCGAAGAGGTAGCCTGAACCTTGACATTAACAGTCGCATTTGGGGCGCTGCGTCCTTCCACTTCAACCGTCCCGCTGACGCGAGCATTTTCTTCGGGAGTGATAATTTCTAGAGGCATTTCGGCAGTCTTAACACTGCTATTATCGCCAGCAACTAAATCTCGATCTAAACGGGAACGAACAACTTGATTTCCCGACTGCAAACTAGCAGTAACCTTCGCACCTTCTGGGGGGAAATAATCTTGCCGGCGGATCGTATATCCGCCTGTGTAAACGCCGTTGGATTCTTCCCGCATGGGGATGTCATAGGCCACTCCTTCAATGGAGAAAGTAGCTGTAGCGTTGGGAGTGCCCATCAATGTGAAATTAAGCCTTGTTCCCGGATCTAACTGCTCTACGGATTGAGCGCTGAAGCGGTCAACAGACAATGATTGAAAGCGGCGATCGCTATTACCAGCAAGTAGAGGTTGTTGCAAGCGAGTGCTGCTGATGCGATCGCCCTGTTGCAAATTTGCCCGCACAACTGTATTTTCGGAAATGCGATCGCCCTCGCGGCTCGTGTAGCTTACCTCATAAACTCCCGGTTGAACCTCCCGCATCGGCAGATTTTGCACTGCATTTGGGATAGTCAAGGTAGCTCTAGAATAGGGGGTTCCTCGCAGCACGAAAAATAATTCTGTTCCCGGATCTAATCGCTGTACTGGATATGCGGTAAAACTGTCGATATCCGAGCCTACTACTCTTTGTTGAGCTACTTGGATAGAGGGTTTGGGATTAGCTCGCGCCATTTCCGGCAAATAAACGACTGAACTCAACAGAGCGAGTCCAATCGCGGTTGAAAATGATTTTATTTTCATGAAATACTCCTTACTTGAGACAACCAACCTTTGACATTATTAATGTGAAAATTTAAATAATTAAAAATAGACTTTCGCAAAAGGTCGATTGTCTGTGTTCTACAATCTTTGAAATTTTTGTTTCTCTATCTATCTAACCTCAACTAGCCACACTTTGCCATCTGTCGGAGGCAATAAGAAAATATCTATCCGATGAAAGACGATCAAGGAAAAAGTGATGATGTTGCTTTGAGTTAAGTGCGATCGCTCGGACTATTGGCGATCGAGGCTTGACTCCCAACTTCCGCATCGGAGCGCGTCCATTCTTGCAGCGCCCAGAAGCTAGTTAGGGCAGCTATTCCAGAACCCAAACTATCCATAATCAAATCAATTATCGTATCGTCCACACTCCCAATAACTTCGCTAGAAAGAACGATGCCAGCCGTCCATTCGGTAATTTCCCACAAAGCACCGATCGCAATTCCAAAACTGGTTATCGTTAGCAAGTACAGCAGTTTGCGATCGCGAAAAATCGTCAGCATTGAACTGTAGGCTAAAAAACTCAATGCTAAAGTCACAGCAAAAATTGTGAAGGCGTGAACAATTTCATCATAAGGCCCCTGCTGGTAAAACAGTCCCCAAGCCCAGCCTCCGGCATTCAGCAAAGCAGCAAACACAAACAGAAAATCAAACAGCGCTGGCAAGCGATCGTCCATCACGACAAACACCACAGATGCTGCTAAAAATAAGCCTAACCCCAAGACATTTTCCCACTTTCCTTGACTGACAGCAACTATTACTGCTATGGTTAATAACGCCTGCCCTACCCAAGCTGCAACTCGATAGCCGCGCCAGTTTGTACTCATCATTACCGTCCTTTCATCTCCAGAGATATTTTTTTACGAATTGTGTTGGGAGCGAGCAATTTATCAGTGCAGAATTTGCCGGTAACGAGCTTCAATTACTGAGTAGATGCCATAGGAAATCAAACCCAAAGCCACTAAACCCAGAATCCACGGGCCAAATGGCTGTTGTTGCAGGGATGCCAGCGCCTCGCCAAATCCTTTAGCTTCACTGGCATCCGATTGCTTGGCAGCTTGAATTAAGAAAACACCGATGATACTGAAGACAATACCGCGAGCCGCAATCCCCAGCCTACCCAGCCGCACCGCCCAAGTTTGCTCGTTTTGGCTCATTTGATGAAGTTTGAAATTGTGGCGAAATTTTCCTTTAAATGCCTTATAAATGTAAGAAAAACCGATACCGATTGTGACTGCTCCTCCCAGCCCTACCAGCCATTGCCCAAAAGGTTGAGATAAAAACCAAGCGGTCCAATCTTGAGTTGAATTGCCCCTGCTACCGCCGGAACCGAGCATTAATTTGACAGCAGTCACCGCCAAACCTGCATAAGCTAACCCACTAAAAGCGTACCCAATGCGCGTCGCAATTCGCTTGGCATCCATTTTTTCGCCAGCGTGTTCCGGATCGAGAATAGTTTGAACAATCCGCAACAAAACGTACCCAACAATACCAATTGTGACCAGAAACAGCAGGAATTTTCCGAAGGGTTGGGAGACAATTGTGGTTAATGCACCCTTAGTATCGGTTGTTTTGCCACCAGATCCAAAAGCTGCTTGTGCGGCTAGAAAACCGATGATAAAGTAAACTAAGCCTTTGGCGGCATATCCCAGTCTTGCCAGTCGCTCGAACCAGGGATGAGAACTTGCGCGCCGGACGGGTTCTTTAATGCTATCGGTGGGTGAGTTGCGCCGTGTCATATTTTTCTACAATTTGGAATTAGTTGGGTATTCCAGCCGCCTCTTCATAAATTTAGTGCGATCGCGCAGCGTGCCGGAGGCAGGTCGCTAGCCTATTTTTGGTTAGTAAGAAGACAACCAAAAAAGGGAAATTCTGAGTAAAATGAGGTTTTTTTTGATGCGGATTTAGTATTAATATTTATTCCACTATTATTTTCTACTGTTCAGAGATTTTTGGCATCCCTCCAGGTAGGTAAATCAGTCATTCGATTTTAGATTTTAGATTTTAGATTTTGGATTTTCGATTGACCCCACGGATCAATCCCGGGGCTTGTACCACCTTTGAAATTCGCTTGTCAGGGCGATCGCCATCAAATAGCCTCTATGGAGGATTAGCCCAGGATGGGATTGGCTCGGCACCGGCGATCGCCCCGTGCTTTTTAGTTGGTCGAATTACGCGCACAATCTATCTTAGGTACGAGAATTTTTAAATTGAATGTACGGGGAATATATCTTAAGTAAGATTTGGGGCAATCTGCTGGAATTCTGCACAATCTTTCCCATAGGTAGGTATGCTGTAGAAAATAGATTTCTCCAAAAAAGATTTTCCAAGACAGACGGGACGGCTATCCCACAAGAATTATCGGAGAAGTTTCATGAAAATTGCGCTCTCAAACTTGAGAACCTGGTTAAACCCGATCGCGATCGCACTTGTCTTTGGTTTAATCTCAGATATTGCACCATTCCTGTAGAACCTGTAGGAGGGGTTTATGTTGTGGGTTTAGGAGAGTGGATCGGTTTTTGGGCTTTGATAGTCTCGCTCTATATTTTGTGGAAAATTAGAGCGGTCATTTTATTGTTTTTTACTGCGGTAATTTTAGCGATCGCTCTCAACCGTTTAGTGCGAAGATTGCAGCAGTCTGGTGCTAGGCGCGAAGTGGCGATCGCTTTAACAGTTGGCATTTTAGTGGTGATCTCATCTGTTTTTATTTTGCTGATATTCACGCGCCTCAGCTCTCAGTTTGAAGAGCTAACTCAACTCATCCCGCTAGGTATAGAACAACTGCGATTGTGGATCGACTGGTTGCAAGCAAGAGTGCCCGAACCGGCATTAAATAATATTCCCAATCTTAATAATTTAAGCCGACAACTCCAAACCCTTTCTCAGTGGGTTATTTCCCATATCTATCTATTTTTATCCAACTCCCTCAGTTTAGTAATTAAATTCTTGTTAATTACCGTTTTGACAATTATGCTTGTGGTAAATCCCGTGCCGTACGGCCGAGTAATAATCAGCCTTTTTCCCGCTTTTTACCGCCAGCGAGTCGATGGAATCCTGACTCAATGTGAAAAAAGTTTAATGGGCTGGTTGGCGGGAGTTGCATTGAGCATGACTTTTATTGGCATTGCGAGCACTGTGGGTCTGTTTCTCTTGCAAGTGCAACTGCCTTTTATTAACGGATTTTTAGCATTTTTATTAGCTTTAATTCCTTATGTTGGCGCGATTTTGAGCGTAGTTCCACCAATGCTGCTAGCTTTGTTGGATTCTCCAGGAAAAGCAGGTGCCGTATTGTTACTTTATTTTGCAATTCAACAAATAGAAGGCAATTTTATTACACCTATAATCATGGAAAAACAAGTGTCTCTGCTCCCGGCATACACCTTAGCTTTGTTGGGAGCATTTGGTTCTTTATTGGGTTTTTTAGGATTATTGCTAGCCCTCCCAATCCTAATTGTTGTTCAAACTTGGGTTAAAGAAGTTGTAATCAAAGATATACTAGATCGCTGGCAGACTGCTCCCTCAGAAAAGCCATCTAATCCCCCATAAAGCTATATTTGTCAAGGCTAATAAATGTTAATTTTCTCAATCAATCAACCGATGACACTCCCGCTTAAAACCGATAACAAAAATCTCTAAATAAGCTAATTATTAAGTTAGTAAATAATAATATAAATCGTTTGTTTAAGAACTCAGTTAACTGGAAAGGAATGCACCATTGCCTATGGCAGCAGTCGTAAACAACTAAAGTATAAAAAATATGAAACGGCACAACTCACCCACCGACAGCATTAAACACTCAATTGGACAGGCAGCTTCTCATGCCTGGTTTGAGCGACTGGCAAGATTGGGATATGCTTCCAAAGGCTTAGTTTACTTTATTGTCGGTTTTCTAGCAGCACAAGCAGCCTTTAGTACGGGTGGCAGGACAACCGATACTAGCGGTGCATTATCAGCAATTGTTAACCAACCGTTCGGTAAATTTCTGCTATTTCTTGTAACGATTGGCATTATTGGTTATGCCCTTTGGCGTATCGTTCAGACAATTCTCGACCCCGAACACCAAGGACAGAAAATGGATGCCAAGCGAATTGCCCAACGCATTGGCTACGCCTTAAGTGCTTTTGGTTACGCAGGTTTGGCTTTAACTGCTGTAAAACTGATAATGGGTTCGGGCGGTGGTAATAGCGATACAACCGAAGATTTGACAGCCCAAATTTTAGCGCAACCGTTTGGACAATGGCTGGTAGGATTGGCGGGATCAATTGTTATTGGTGTCGGTTTTTCTTATTTTTACGAAGCATATAAAGCGAAATTCCGCCGCCATTTCAAGCTAGATGAAATGAGCCAAACCGAGCAAACTTGGGCGACACGGTTGGGTAGATTTGGAATTGCGGTCCGCGGGATTGTTTTCGTGATAATCGGTCTTTTCTTAATTCAAGCAGCAAGGCTATCGGATGCCAGTCAAACGAAGGGATTGGGCGATGTGTTGGGAATTCTGGCACAACAGCCTTTTAGTCCAGTGATTTTGGGTCTAGTACCTTTGGGTTTACAGCACTTCCGGATGTTATGAGGTACAATAATAAGAGATTAAAAAAATACACCAATGAAAGCATATTCAGTAGATTTGCGAACAAAAATAGTAGCAGCCCATCAAGATCAGAAGCTGTCGATCAGAAAAACAGCAGCGATATTTTCCGTCAGTAAAAGCTTAGTTCAAAAACTGGTCAAGTAACAAAAAATAGAGGGGAATTTACAGCCGAAACCCAGGGGGAAACCGAGATACAGTCATTTGAATAATTCCACAGCTTCTTTGAGAGAAATAGTGGCAGCACATCCCGATGCAACCTTACTAGAATTGTGTGAGTTATTTGCCCAGAAGACGGGAAATTGGGTGGGTAGAACAGCCATGTGTAATGCCTTACAAAAGTTGGGATTAAATCGTAAAAAAAAAACCTTGAGAAGTAGCCAAGCCGGCACTGAAAGAGTCATGAAATTAAGGTTAGAGTATTGGGAAAAAGTTAAGCATATCGACCCAAAAAATCTAGTCTTTTTAGATGAGACTGGAGTATTGCTAGGTTTAACCAGAACTCATGCACGTTCCCAACGAGGGACGAGAGCCTATGCGGTCAAACCTTTTTATCGAGGTAAGAAAGTCACAGTAATTGGTGCAATTAGTCTCACGCAAGTAGTGGCATTAATAACCCTAGACAACTCGATGGAGGGCAAAGCATTTGAGGTATTTATTGAGCAATGTTTAGTGCCACAATTGTGGGCGGGAGCAGTAGTAGTGATGGATAACTTACCAGCGCATAAAGTAGATTCAATTAAGCCTCTGATTGAAGGTGTGGGTGCTTCTATCTTGTGTTTGTCCCCATACTCTCCTGATTTTAATCCTATTGAATTATGGTGGTCGCAACTCAAATCTTTATTGCGACAGTTTTCACCAACCAGCACTAAAATGGTTGACACGATAATTGCTGTGGCTCTTGACTTAATTAATCCGAAACATCTTAAAAACTGGTTTACTAATTGCTGCTACTGTACCTCATAACATCCGGAAGTGCTGTAATTGCCTATGGCATCTACTCGGTAATTGAAGCTCGCTATCGGCGAATTTTTCGCTCATAAGCTTGCCCGTTATACAGAAAGTTATGAATTTTGAGTACAAGATAATTTTTTGTGAATCAAAAACTTATCTAACTCAAAACTCAAAACTTTTACAAAGCGTCCTGATTAAATCACCTGCTTTTAAGTCTGGATCTTTTAAGTCAAAACTTAACATTCAAAACTCAAAACTTAAAACTCAAAACTCCTAAAAACTTATGGCACAAATTGGTTATCATGCTTCCCACGAACAGTTTAAGCCCAGCGAACTGCTGAAATATGTCCAAATGGCAGAACGAGCTGGCTTTACCCATGCCCTTTCTTCCGATCACTTTCATCCTTGGAGTGAAGCGCAAGGACAAAGTGGTTTTGCTTGGTCTTGGTTGGGTGCAGCAATGCAAGCCACGCCGACGCTTTCCTATCGGGTTGTTTGCGCTCCCGGACAGCGGTATCATCCGGCTATTATTGCCCAAGCTGCGGCAACGTTGGCAGAAATGTTTCCAAATCGTTTTTGGCTCACGGTTGGCAGCGGTCAAGCGTTGAACGAACATATTACTGGGGATAAGTGGCCTACAAAGATCGATCGCAACGCGCGCCTCAAAGAATGTGTCGATATTATCCGCGCCCTTTGGGCAGGAGAAACCGTCACCCATCGTGGCTTAGTGTGCGTAGAAGATGCAAAACTCTATACCCGCCCGGAAATTCTCCCATTAATTATCGGCGCCGCAGTTACCCCAGAAACCGCAGAATGGTTGGGCAGTTGGGCAGATGGATTAATTACTACTTCTCGCCCACCTGAAAAGTTAAAAAAAGTCGTCGATGCGTTTCGTCGCGGTGGTGGAGAAGGAAAACCAATGATTTTGAAAGTGCAGCTTTCCTATGACAGTAATGCAGAAAAAGCACTACAAGGCGCTCATCATCAATGGCGTAGTAACATCTTCAAAAGTAAAATGCTGACTGAACTGATAACACCCGATCAATTTGATGCCGCCGGGGAGTTTGTACAACCAGAAGAGTTATATCAACACGTCCGCATCTCGGCAGACCAAGAGCAGCATATTGAGTGGTTGCAAAAAGATATTGAATTGGGGTTTGATGAACTAATTTTGCACAACGTTAACCGAGAACAAGAGCAGTTTATTGAGGTGTTTGGCGAAAAAGTAGTGCCAGCGCTGACCAAAACTTAATCTTGGCATCTACCTCATTCAAGGCTTTAAATTCTGATTCAATAATTGCTGAATCTCAGCCCGCAAAGCAGCCATTTCAGTTTGAAGTGCTGCAATTGATTTCGCTCCTGCTAATTCTGCTTCGTCATCCTCTGCATCGCGACCAATAAAAAATGTGGCGATGGTCGCAGTTACATAACCAAAAACCGCAAACGCATAGAGTGCCAGAACAAGGCAAAGTATGCGACCTTCTGGCGTTTTGGGCCAATATTCCGAACCCATTGTCATCATTAGCATAGCCGTCCACCATAAGGCTGTGCCGTAATTATTTAACCCGGAGGAACCATCGGCGACATCTTTTTCAAAAGCATACATCCCTGCTGCACCTACCAAGGTAATAATTATCGTTAGTCCTACGACATAACCAAATCCGCGACGGCTAACACTCGCAGCTAATGCCCGCATCCCTCGATTCGTACCAGTCATAACTCGCAACAACTGCAAACTTCGCATAGCCCGTGCTGTTTTGAATGCTCGCACCACTCGTACAATCCGAAAGGTACGCAAAGCGGGCAACAGCAGAGAAAAAGCCGTTATCCAATGGCTTTTGATATAGGAAATTTTGCGGGGTGCCAAGGCAAATTTAACTAGAAAATCTGCAATAAAGATAATCCAAATAGTAGTGCTAATGACTTCTAGCAGTGGGTTTAATCCCCAAATTAATTCAATAATAAATAGGGCTAACCACACAAATGCCAGCACCAGCATGGGAGCTTCCAGCCAATCTTCTAACTGTTGAAAAATCTCGCTTTGCTCTTGTTCTATGGCTTGTTTTTCTGCCAGGTTGGGGGTCTTCATCTACCTACCAAATCATTAGAAGTTGTCTTTTACGCTGCATTTTAGCATAAGCTTTCGCCAACGGCACAGCAGTAAAGCCGTGGGCGATTATGGACGCGCAAATAATTAGGCTACCAATGACCCAAGCTGACTCTAATCCTGTTTTATGTAGCGCCAGCGTGGCATAGAAAATCGCTGCCGCCCCGATAGGACCCAACCATCCTAAAAACAAAGTATCCTGCCAGCTTTTTAGCTGACCCAGCTCATGTGGGCGAAGACAGCGCAACTACAAACCTTTGTTCAATTCATTCGCACTCTAACGCCCTTCCCTCTTCACCTCCAACTCTTCACGACGCAGTGTTTCCGTTGCCTCAACAATCTCCGTTTCAACTTCTTTCCTGATGTTAACTTCTTCGCGCACAAAAGCTTCTTTTTTGATATCAGCAGTTTCTTCGTAAACGTCCATACGCATCACCTTTTCCTGCTTGAATGGAGTATCCCGATTTACTGGCGCACCTGCCTTTTCGGGAGTTATACTCTCAATTACCACTCGCTCTTTTTCTGTTGGAATTGAAACCCGTGCCGTTTCGGTTTCAACTCGCTTGCCAATTGCTACCTCGCCAGTTTTGTGACGGCTTTTTTCTGCAACCAGTCGTTCTTCGTAGAGTCGGAATTTGTGATGCTCGCGCTCGTTCATCTGATACAATTGAGGCTCTTGTTCGTAAGTGTAGGTGTTGCGGTCATAACCAGCAGCGCTAGCTTGGTTAGAGACAGAACGGGGCATAGAAACTGGTGCAGATTCTTGTACAGGCAATGAGGTTTCTAAAGGCAATGATGCTTCTACAGGTGCAGACCCTTCTACAGTTCGAGTACGATAAACACCCCGCACTTGTTCTTCATAATCGTAATCAACTACCATCCCATCCTCATACCTGGGTAGTTTTTCTGCTTGGTCTTTACTCCTCAAACCCGTCGCGTAGATGCGCTCTGCATCAACCTCCACTCGACAAAGAGCAACTGGAACTAATACCTTCTTGCCAAATATCCAGAAACCCGTGTCAACAACAAAATATCGGAAACGTCCTGTCTCATCAACTAGCGCTGTATCGATGGAGCCAATCTTCTCATCTGTATTTCCAGCATAGATATCCAGACCTTTGATATCTTCGCCATTAAAAGCAGCTTCGCGGTAGTTGGGATTAAAATCTTCTATTTTGTAAAGTAACATACGAACTCTTCCCTTTCTATCTACATCAACTTATGCCCCCATTTTAGAGAGAACTCAAATTTGATGCTTCCTTCTTATGAAGGATTAAGTGAAACAGAATAGTAGGATGAGTAGATTGTATCGGCTCAATAAGTAGGGGTAGCACAGAAAAAAAAGTAAGCAGAGTGCACAAAGTGTCATAAAATAGGACAC
>NZ_JAUBRH010000093.1:0-16562 GCF_036701775.1 Microcoleus sp. N9_A2
TGTCAGACTAGCAACGGTTAGCAGATCCCGATGAAGCGTCAAGAATCACCGCGTCTTCAGACCGGTGAGTATTTCAACGACCGAATCCTTGTGTTCCAGCCGTCCATCCAGGACGTAGCTGACGGTTTCAAAGCCACGATGGGGATGATCCGGTGCGCCCTTTGCTTGACCGGACTTCAGATTCACGGGACCCAATTCATTGAGGAGGAGAAAGGGGTCAAACTCGGAAAAGCTACTCTTGGGAAAGGGACGACGCACCAAGAAGCCTGCTCCTTCAAGCGTTTCTACACTATTAATGATTCCAGCAACGGTTCG
This sequence comes from Microcoleus sp. N9_A2, assembly GCF_036701775.1. Taxonomy (NCBI): domain Bacteria; kingdom Bacillati; phylum Cyanobacteriota; class Cyanophyceae; order Oscillatoriales; family Microcoleaceae; genus Microcoleus; species Microcoleus sp. N9_A2. The sequence continues at coordinate 316 of NZ_JAUBRH010000093.1, forward strand.
GAGTGTTTGAGTTTGAGTTGTCATACAGTTGCCTCCAATCAGACAGCTTATAAGACTTATCCTATATATGATTAGTCATATAATAGCATAGAAGGATATAAATTCTATAGGTAGGGCTTGTCCTCCCTATTCGTTCGGTAAACCGCCTATGTCTCTTGCCCATGTGATTCTGGGTCTGCTCCAACAACAGGAGCGGACAGGCTACGACCTCAAAACCAAGTGTTTTGACGATTGCATTTCCCATCTGTGGCAAGCAGATCAGGCACAAATTTATCGGACTTTAGACAAACTGGAGTCACAGGGGTGGATTACCTGTACTGTTGAGATTCAGCACGATCGCCCTAATCGCAAGGTTTACCGGATTACCGAAGCAGGTGAAGCAGAGTTGACCCACTGGCTTCAGACGCATCATCCGTTGCCCGTGTTGCGAGAGCCGTTGCTGGTGCAACTCTATTTTGCGGCTCAGTTGCCTAACGAGGCGATCGTGTATCTGCTAGAGCAGGAACTGGAAGCACGGCAAGAAAAGCTAGCCCAGTGTGAGGAAATCGAGGCTCTATCTTTGAGTAATCCGACTGCATCGCGTGAACAAGAACTGCATCGACTGGTTTTGGACTTAGTGAAGCAACGGGAACAGACTTATTTAGATTGGTTGGAAAAGGCGATACGTGCTATGCACACGCTGCGCGACCGCAACAATTCGTAGCCAATCAACGTAAATTCCTTCTTCTAAGTTAGAATCCGAACTCGATCGAAAGTACACCCTACAAACTGACAATGCCGATTAGCCTGCTTGTTGGGGCGTTACGGACACTCTTATCGGAAATGCGAGGCGAGGAACTGATAACCAACTCCTCGCCTTCACTTTTTTTATTTTGCGCGTGCGCGTTGCAATTAGGTGCTTTTACACATGTGCCATTTGCCGATCGAGCTTGGTCTCTCGTCCATCTTGTTGCACAGATTGAGCTTTGTCATAGCTCTCCATCAGGGCGCGGTAAATTGGCATGAGGTCAACCATGACAGTGGCAAACTCCATTGCGTCCGGACGGTTCCACGTGTTCATGAGTTCGCCGATGACTGCGTAAGTGTCGATGGGCATGGCTCCCGCCTGGACGACGCGGGCCAGCGTGAGGTCGGTTGCCATCTGGCTCCAGTTGCCGGAAGCGTCAATGATCGTGAAGACCTTGTAACCAGCGGCCAGTGCGCTCAGCGTCGGAAACGCCATGCAGACGCTGGTGAGAGTTCCGGCGATGAGGAGAGTTTTTCGCCCGGTCTTCTTGATCGCGTCTACCCAAGCCGGGTTGTCCCAGGCGTTAATCTGACCTGTGCGCGGAATGTAAACCGCGTCAGGATTGTACTGGTGGATTTCGGGAATCAGGGGACCATTGGGACCATCGGGCACCGAAGCAGTCGTGAAGGTCGGAATCTTGGCGAGTCGGGAACTCTTGGCGAGCGCCGTGACATTGGAGCGGAGGACTGGGAGTTCGATGTCACGCACAAGTTGGAAGAGTCCGCTCTGATGATCGATCAGCAGCAGCACGGCGTCGTTGGGATCGATCATTGTGTCAATGGTGTTGCTCATGGGTTTGTCTCCTTTTTCATTCAAATTCAGTCAATGTCATTTTTTCCTAGCTATCTGGGGCGTGTCCAGTTCTAGTACTCAGCTTCTTTCGGAATAAGTTCAATATAGGAGATCGCCTTCAAGCCGTCGTCTATAGCGAGTTAAAATTTTTACAGTACAAATTGATAGAGCAACCATGTGATCGCAGAGTAGAAGGCTGGCTCTAACTTAAGTTAGAATCCAAATTCAATCGAACGTACATCTTACAAACTGACAATGCCACGCTTAACAGCAACAATTACAGCTTGGGTGCGATCGCTCACATCTAACTTATTCAAAATCCGATTAACATGGGATTTAACAGTACCTCCACCAATACTCAAAGCAGTCGCAATATCCGCATTACTCATTCCCTGCGCCAGTGAGCGGAGTACTTCTAGTTCTCTTTCACTCAGTTCTGGATTGCTGAGACGCTGTGCCAACTTTGCTCCCACATCGGGCGGAATATACTGCTGCCCCCGATGAACGGTGCGAATGGCATTCAAAAGCTCGTCAGGTTCAGTTTCTTTCAGCAGGTATCCTTTTGCGCCTGCCTGCAATCCCCGATAAATATCTTCGTCACTATCATACGTGGTCAGTACAATAATCCGAGCAGATTTAACGCTCGCACAAATTGCACCAATGGCGGCAACTCCTTCCACTTCAGGCATTCGCAGATCCATTAGCGTTACATCTGGTTGGTGTTCCCGAAATAAGGCGATCGCCTGTTCCCCATTTTCAGCTTGTGCAATCACCTGCATATCTGGGTCACGGTTAATAATCGTGGCTAATCCTTGCCGAAAAATGGCGTGATCGTCCGCAATCAGAACCCGAATGGTCGTAGCTTGGCTCATTGTAATGCTCACTCAAAGGTTGACGGTGACAATAATTTCTGTTCCTTGTCCAGGTTGACTCCTAATCGTGAGTTGTGCGCCGATGCGCTCAGCCCGTTCGCTCATGCCGAGTAAGCCAAAACCCTCAGAGGCTGAAATACTGCCAACTCCAAAGCCCTGTCCATTGTCTCTCACGCGCAAGCAAAACTGATCGCGATCGTAGACTAGCTCCACTCGAATTTCGTCAGCATTGGCGTATCTAATCGCATTAGTTAATGCTTCCTGCCCAATCCGTAGTAAGTTATTCTCGACTTCAGTGGGTAGAGAATACACTGCACCCTCAATCTCATAATATAGAGTGACATCCATTGCGGCAGTTCTGATTTGAGCGATGAGACGATGGAGAGCGCTCTGTAAACTGCCCTCCTCCAAAAGCTGAGGACGGAGCGCCACGACCGATCGCCGCGCTTCAGTCAGTCCAGTTCGCGCCAATTCTTTAATCAGGTCGAGGTGTGCCTGAGCTGCTTCTAAATCATCCGTTAGCACCTGGTTTGCAGCACCTACCTGAGCCAGAATACCTGTAAACGACTGAGCGAGTGTGTCGTGAATTTCGCGTGCCATGCGGTTGCGCTCTTCCAGAATCGAGGCTTCTTCTGCTTGCTTCAGCGCCGTAATATCTCGCGCTAGCCAAATCACCTGATCGTGGTCGATTGGTGCAATGCGAGCCGAAAACCAGGCTTCTCGTCCATTTAGAAACGCACTGTACTCGACTGTGAGGGTTTGTTGGGTTCTCAGCACCTGCTGAATATAACTTAGAAATTCATCGGCTTGTTCCTTTCCGAGTTGATGCATGGTTTTACCAATCATCTCCTCAATGGGTTGCCATAGCAGATTTGGCTCCTGTACGATGATTTCAAGGAATCGCCCTTCCGCAGTCAGTACAAACAGCGGATCGGGAATGGCTGAAAAGAGCGCCCGCAGTTCTGCTTCAGAGGCTTGCAATGCTGCTTCTGCTTGCTTGCGATCGTTGATATCCGTAACAACTCCCAACGCTCGGATGGGTTCACCGGATTCATTCCAGGTAACAATTTTGCCGACAGAACGAATCCATTTCCACTGACCATCCTGGGTATGAAGGCGATACTCTACTTGAAAGTTGGGGATTTCTCCAGTAATACAAGCACGGTAGGTTGCGACAACTGATTCTCTGTCATCAGGATGCAAACGAGCAATCCATTCAGGAATGGTTTCGTGGAATGTTGCTGGATCGTAGCCCAGCATTAAAGCGTATTCCGGGTTAACAATTCTTTCTTCAGTCTTTAAATCGAAATCGTAGAGTCCTTGATTTGAAGCGGTTAATGCTAAGCGTAGTCGTTCTTCACTCGTTTGTAGAGCGGCTTCTGCTTGCTTGCGATCGCTAATATCCGCAATCACCCCTTCAATGTAGTCATCGTCTGCATTCAGATAAGCAGAGAAAAGTCCCCAAAACACTGTCCCATCTCGTTTTCGCCCCTGTGCTTCATAGCTTCGCACTTCCCGCTCCCGCTTCAGCACCTCAAGGAATTGTTGGCGATCGCTGGGATTTACATAGTAGTCTGTGGCGTGTTCAAGCCCAATCATCTCCTCTGATGAATCAAAGCCAAGCAGATTGGCATAGCGTTGATTGGCATCGAGAAGTAATCCATCCGAGAGGCGGGTGCGGAAGATGCCAACCTGTGAGTTTTCAAAAATATTGCGGAACTTAGCTTCACTGCGTTGTAATGCCTCTTCTGCTTGTCTGCGCTGGGTGGTGTCATTGCCCACCGATAAGATTTCAACGACATCTCCCTGGTCATTGAAGATGGCTTGATTCGACCAGGCAATCCAAACCCGTCTACCGTCTCGACAAAGGTTTTCATTCTCGGTTTGCAAGTAAGCTTGAGGCAAGGAAGCTTCAAGATTGTGAAACAGATTGTGAACAAACTGCTTGAGATCACGTCCAGATATTTCGGTTTCTGGAACGATTGTTTCCAGTAGGGTACGCCCTAAAATCTGATCTTCCTCATAACCAAAAAAGCTCAGTCCATAGTCATTCATGTATCGAATTCGTCCTTGCCTATCCGTGCGAAGGATGATTGAATTCGCAGTTTGAATCAGGTTGCGGTAATTGGCCTCACTTTGTCGTAACGCAGCAGTTCGTTCTGCGACCTGTTGCTCTAAAGTGCAGTTGTAGTCGGCTAGGAGTTTCTCGGCTTGTTTGCGCTCTGTAATGTCCTGAAAGGTAGCGATCGCATAAGTGATATTGCCCTGTCGATCAAAAACTGGTGTTCCCCGTGCCTCAATTAGAATTGTGACACGATCTCGACGAATTTCTATATCTTCAGTCCTAATGCGTTCGCCCCTTAATGCCCGCACAATAGGCAAGCTCTCCGCTGGATAGATTTGATCCGTTCCCGCTACATAAAGCTGATAAGCCTCTGATATCTGCTCCGGTGCTATGGAAGTATCAGTTTCTTTGCCCCTGAGTTGATTGCCGCATTGGTTGGTATAGTAAGGGCGACCCGCCGCATCCACGATCGCAATTCCCACCGGAATCGCTTCAAGGAACTGGGTGATCTTGCTTTCTTTAGCCTGCAGTTCTGAGTAAAGGTTGGCATTTTCGATGGCGATCGCTGCTTGAGTCGATAATAGCTGCAAGACCTGCGATCGCTCTGGTGTAAATACTCTAGCTGCTAACCGATTTTCTAAATACAATACACCGACCAGCTTGGCTTGATTCAGCAGCGGCAAACAGAAAATAGATTGAGGCTGGTTCTGTTGAATATATGGCTCATTAATAAAAGCACCTTCACGAGTCGCATCATTTAAGATGACAGGCTTCAGAGTCCGAATCACATATTGAATGATTGATTCTGGCAATTGATCGGCAATTGGAATAGACTGTAACACCTGAGTCGCACAAGCATTCTCATCGGTATTGAGTTCACAAGCTGCTTCAATCGACCATTCTCCTGAGTTTTCTAAAATCAGATATCCGGTTTGTGCGCCAGCATTCTCAATTAAAGTTTGCATCAGCGATCGCAGCAATTGCTTCAGTTCAATTTCACGAGAAATCGCCTGTGAAGCTTTCATCACTGCTGCTAAATCGAAAGCAGTATGGAAGGGATTAGAGATAGTTCCAGCAGTACCAGGAATTGATGTGGAAGCAGCTCTAGACGACTGAGGAAAGAACTGTGGATAGCGTTTTTCTAAGTCTTTAACTTTAGCAGTTGCGCCCCAGCGATAGTAACAATAGTGCGCCTCTTTCATATAGGTTTGAGCAATTTTTGACCGACCTCGCGCCAGATAATGTTTAGCCGCTAATTCATACGCGAGTGCTTCTTCCTGGATATACTCATTTTCAGCAGCACCTGCGATCGCCCGTTCATAAAACTCTTCAGCCTCAAGAAATTGCCCTAAGACTCGTGCTTTCTCTGCCTCGACTAGATAAAATTCATGTAGATAATTCATTGGGGCGTGTTCTGCCCATTTCTGCATTTTTTCTTGGTTGGTGTTAACACAGTTTAGCCAAGCTACTTTTTCAGAGATTGAAGCATCGAGCAACAGGCTCAAAAGCGCCAGCGAATGATAGAAACAGAATACAGGTAAAACTCCTATTGCCCTCGCTTCTTCAAAATGTTTCCTTGCCAAAATGGCAGTCTGTACAGCTTGATGATATTCTTCAAATAGATAAAACAGTATGACTTTGTACAGATATAGCATTTGAATTGCAGTTCCATCTTTAACTGCAATAGCGTGTGATAACGCCTCCTCTTCATTAAACACCCGACCAACTAAGCGACTGGGATTCTCAGACCTATCTAACAAATTAAGAATGGTCTGCCACACCATTGCAATCCAAGTTGAGGGGCTTTCCCGTCTGATTCGATCAACCGCTTTGCTGTATGTTACCGTTTTCTGTTCCAGTTGGGTGAGTTCCTCACCGACAAAAAACGAGTGGTAGCACACCTCATATGCAGCATAACCAGCAGATTCAAAGTCTCCGGTTTCCACTCCTTCCTGATAAACCTCAACCAGCAGTGGTATCGTCTCCTTAAGATGTACTTTCCATTGCATAATCTGGTCACTAAATACGTGTAATGCTTTAGCCTTGCCTTTTTTGGTATTCAATCGTTCTGCCAAGGTAAGAGCCAATTGACCAAATTTATAGCCGAGTTCAATATCTTGAACAACTCCACATAGAACCAACCCGTAGCAGGCATAATACAGTGATGACCAGATAGCATTCCCGTAGTTGATTGATAAATTTACCGTTTTGAACGTAATCAGTATCCACAGTGCTGGTGATACTATGAATGCAGCAGACCCTATATTCGCTAGGATTGACATTGCTGCTAGCGGTTCTGGTGCAGTCATCTCTGGTAAATTAATCAAGTCTTCAATTTCTCGTTCAGCAAGTAGTGCCGCCGTTGACTCCAATCCGCCTCGAACATCTAACTCACTTGGATTTTCTGGTAAAATCAATCCCAGGAGCTTCAACACTTCCAAGCCAATTTTTAGTGCTTCTTTCAGGTTGCCCTGTGACAAATATCTTTGAATGCTGCTATCGTAAACTTGCACTTTGTCAACCACTGTTTTGGCACGAGCGAGTACCACTTCTACCAACTGTTCCATCTCATCAAAGCAACCCTGGAGATACGCCGCTTCTGCTGCTTCTGAGTACAGCGCTAAGGTGAGATCATACTCACTCTGCCAACTCTCTGCATTGAGGAGTTTAAGCCCTGTAGTGAAATACTTAAAAGCTGCTTCATAAGCCGTTGCTGCCTTTGCTTTCTGACCTGCCATTAAATTCAATCTGGCAATTTCAGTTCGTTCTGATCGAGCAGTGACTAGCTCAAGTCCTTGATTGAGATGATCGATGATTTCAAACAACCGATCGGATCGTTGCTCTGGTGAAGTTTTTTCGAGCAAATTGCGACCGATTTGGAGATGAACAACCTGTTTCTGCGATTCATCAATCAAAGCATAAGCCGCTTGCTGAACGCGATCGTGCAGAAACTTATACTCTTGAACTAACAAATCTTCGTCCAATTCAGACAGAGGTTGAATTAATCCCGCTTGTATTGCTTCTAATAAATCCTGGAAAATTACTTTCGGTGATTTTTCGCAAACGATCGCCAATGTCTCTAAATCAAATTCAGCCCCGACACAAGCGGCTATGCAGAGAATTTGTTGTGTTGCTTCCGGCAATTTATGCAACTGATGCAGCAGCAACTCCACCACATTATCCGTGATATTTTGAGCTTCAATCTCTGCCAGGTTCCACTGCCAGCTCAACTGTTGTGCATCGAAAGTCAACAGATTTTCGCCATACAGCATTTTCAAAAATTCACCGACAAAGAAAGGGTTGCCCTCGGTTTTACGTGACACAGCTTGGGCTAGGGCGCGAACGATATCAGGATTGTGATGTAATGTCTCAGCTATCAGTTGACTCAACGGTTCCAGGGTTAAGGGGGTCAGGATGATTTCCTGAAGTACTGCTCCCTGGTTTCGCATGCTCTCTAGCGTTAAGACCAACGGATGCGTTGGAGTCAGTTCGTTATCTCGGTAGGCTCCGATCAAAAACAGATACTGGATTTGCTCATCAAGTAAGATGAGTTCGATTAACTTCAAAGTCGCAGAATCGATCCACTGTAGATCGTCTAAGAAAATGACTAGGGGATGCTCTTTTGCACAAAACGCCCGCACAAATCTTTGAAACGTGAGATTGAAGCGATTCTGTGCCTCAGTTGCTCCAACTTCGGGTATAGGCGACTGCTTGCCAATGATTAACTCCACTTCGGGGATGACATCAATGATGATTTGTCCGTTGCTGCCCAGAGCAGTGAGCAGGCGCGATCGCCACACTTCCACCTGCTCATCCGGTTCGCTCAAGAGTTGCTGCACTAACTTTTGCAGGGCATTCACAATGGCGCTGTAGGGAATGTTGCGCCCAAATTGGTCAAATTTGCCAGAGATAAAATAGCCTTGGTTTGCTGTAACCGGTTTATGGAGTTCCTGCACCAATGCCGTTTTGCCGATGCCAGCATAACCAGAGACCAGCATCATTTCACGATGCAGTAGTAGGGTAATGTCTTCTTCTGCTCCCCCACTTCCCCATTCCCCTATTCCCTCATTCCCTGCCACTCTGTCGAACGCCGCCAATAATGCTGCAATCTTCGCTTCTCGCCCATATAGTTTTTGAGGAATGTGGAACTGCTCGGAAACATCTTGCAGCCCCAATGGCATAGGTTCAATTAAACCCACTTCTGCCAGTTGCTGGGCACAGCGTTCTAAATCTGCTTTGATGCCCCAGGCACTTTGATAGCGATCCTCCGCATTCTTTGCCATCAGTTTCAAAATAAGATCTGAAACAGGTTGGGGAATCGTTGCGTTCAATTCATGCGGGGGAATCGGCGGTGTAGCAATGTGGCAGTGGACTAGTTCCAGGAGATATTGAGTGGGAAACGGCAATTGTCCCGTCAACAGTTTGTAGAAGGTTGCACCCAGTGAATAAAAATCGGTGCGATAGTCGAGCATCCGGTTCATTCGCCCGGTTTGCTCTGGCGACAGGTATGCGGGGGTTCCTTCTAGAAGATGGAGGCTTTTGAATATGGGATTGGTGCGACTGAAGCGAGTGGCAATGCCAAAATCAATGATTTTGACAACGCCAGTCCTCGGATTAAAGACAATGTTGCCAGGATTAATATCTTTATGGATGACATTCGCAGCATGAATTTTGCCTAGAGTATCAGTAATGGCGATCGCCATATTCAAAAAAACCGACAGCGGTATGGGACAGAAGTCTAATTTTTGACGCATCCAAAATTCTAAAGACTCTCCACCAAAGTCTTCCAAAAGAATAACTAGCGTGCGCTGGTAGTCTTGCTGGCTGTATGCCTTGACTACGCCTTCAATGTTGAGAAAGCGAGTAATTTCATATTCCTGCCGATAGCGAGTTAAATCCTGAGGAGAGGGATAATCCTGCTTGAGAACTTTGGCAATCACTGCACAGTTATCTTGCTCTCTGATACCCCGATACACCAAAGAAGCTAAGCTCTCATAGATTTTGCTGTGGATAGTAATTCCAGGCAGGGTAATCATTGAATGCTCTCCCGATGAAGGACTGTCATCCGTTTCCCAAAGTATATCGCTTGCCAAACTCCAGAATATAAAGCTCCTTGTGTAGATATTCATATCTTGACTTGTAATTGCTCAACTCAGTAGCCAATCAGACTGGTGTGAGGCAAGGGCATGGGAAATAGCCTGGAAGGCAGAGATACTCCATCAGGGGACTGGGGCTTCAGATTCAATATCTCCTACAGGCTGCCTCGGAATCGAGAGCCGTACTGCTGAGGCGTTGAGGCAGCCAGGGTCTGTCGTCGTCGGTTCACGGCAATAGCTCGTAGTGACAGCCGCTTCATCCGGGGGCAAACAGGTTGTCGCCCGCATCAAAGGTGTGGGACATCGCTACCGGATTTTGCATTCAGACATTGATGGTCGATCGGTTGTATGAATGTACTTTCGATCAAATTCGGATTCTAACTTAAGTTAGAGCCAGCCTTCTACTCCGCGATGGCATGGTTAATCTATCAATTTGCACTGTAAAAAATTTAACTTGCTATAGGCGACAACTTGAAAGCGACCACCTATATTGAATTTGTGCAAACAGTCATGCAAATGGATCGAGCAAGTAAATTGCACGGTTCCATGCTTGAAGGCATGAATATTCAAGGTGCAACTGGATTAACGCACGCTCAAGCAGCGACGTTGAAAGCATTAGGAGCGATCGCACAGTGAAGCGAATGCCCTTTGGGCACGCGACGCGAACGCCTTAGCTCTGTGGTTAACTCGCGGATCTTAACAACAACCCCTCCAGCGGACGGCAAACCTGTCCAGGTCAGCAATTCCTCCATCTTCATGGGTCGATAGTAAAATCCCATTGCCACCAGAAGATTAGCGAGGGAAATCCTCTCTAAACACAGTCTTCGTCCCTGCTATGACAAACAGCAGGTTAGGGACAGAAACTCTCTTATCCCTGATTCCATCCTGCAATTCCTCATTCACCAATCGCTCAAATAGGAGAATTACCTAATGTCTACATTCAAGTACAATCGTCTAGACAAGAATAATGCTGCGGTTTTACTGGTGGATCACCAAACTGGACTGTTCTCGCTTGTGCGTGATATTGGTGCTGCCGACTTCAAAAATAATGTGCTAGCGCTAGCAAGTATAGCCAAGTTTTTCAACCTGCCTACTGTTTTGACCACTAGCTTTGAGGACGGTCCCAATGGAGTCATCCTGCCGGAACTGAAGGAGAAGTTTCCTGATGCTCCCTTCATTCCGCGCCCCGGACAGATCAACGCTTGGGACAATGAGGAATTTGTTAAAGCCGTAGAAGCAACTGGTAAGAAGCAATTGATTATTGCCGGAATTGTCACGGATGTCTGTGTCACTTTTTGCGCGCTTTCAGCATTGGAGGCAGGGTATGACGTTTTTGTTGTCACCGATGCCTCTGGCACCTTCGATGAAGCCTGTCGCGATGCAGCTTGGGATCGGATGTCTCGTGCTGGCGCTCAGTTGGTCAATTGGTTTAGCGTTGTGGGTGAATTGCACCGTGATTGGCGTAACGATATTGAAGGGCTAGGTAATCTCCTTGCAGAGTTTATTCCTGACTACAAAAACCTAATGACGAGCTATGCAGCAACATCAAATGCTGGCTCTGCCAATCGTGAACGCCTCATGACTCGTGTGTAACTGAGTGGATGTTGTCATTGCTCAGTGATCCAGTTCATTTGCAGCATTGCAGCAGCACTGGATGATTTCGTGGAGGCTAGGAACGAGCTCTGGGAATCGCTCCTAGCCAAGGTGACTGCTGCCGAAAATTGCCCAGAAATCCCGTGTTTTGAGGAGATTGATTCTCAATGAAACTTCTCTTTCAGTCGATTCTCTCATCGTGTCTGCTCTTTGGAGGCTCTCTGATTCACCCATCCCTGGTTGAGTCTGCCATTGCCCAGGATACCTTGCAAGGTCAAGTCACCTCTGTGAATCAACTGGCTGATGTGCAACCGACCGAGATTCACCCATCCCTGGTTGAGTCTGCCATTGCCCAGGATACCTTGCAAGGTCAAGTCCCCTCTGTGAATCTACTGGCTGATGTGCAACCGACCGATTGGGCATTTGCAGCATTACAAGCCTTAGTAGATCGCTACGACTGTATGGTTGGTTATCCAAATCAACTATTTCAGGGCAATCGAGCCATTACTCGTTATGAGTTTGCTGCTGGGCTAAATGCTTGTCTAGATCGGCTAGATCAGCTACTAGCCAGTGCAACAGTAGATCTGGCGGAAAGAGAAAATCTACAAACACTACAAAGACTTCAAGCGGAATTTGCATCAGAACTCTCAACATTGCGTAGACAGGTAGATTCCTTAGAAACCCGCACAACTCGATTAGAGTCTCAGCAATTCTCCCCTACAACAAAATTGACTGGAGAGGTCGTTTTTGCTGTGAGCGTTGCATTTGGCAGTGATAGAGCTGTACCACCAGGAGAAACACCTGGTTCTAGGGGTGAGATTGGTGACACTATCATTTTTAGCGGTCGTGCGCGGTTGATCTTGGAGACCAGTTTTACGGGGCAAGATTTACTGAGAATTCGATTTCAGGCTGGTAATATTCCAAACTTTAGAGCAGCCACAGGAACCAATATGGCTCGCCTAAGTTTTGATGGTAATACAGACAATCAGTTCATTCTCAATCAACTTTATTATCAATTTCCCATCGGGTCAGATACTAGGGTGACTGCGATCGCCCAGGGCACTTTGTTTGATGTGGTTGATACGATTAACCCTCTATTGGGAAGTGATGGCAGAGGTTCGATTTCCGCATTTGGGGTGCGTAGCCCTATCTATCGTGAAGAAACAGGTGGGACAGGTGTTGGTATCAACCATAACTTTAACTCAGCCATCAATTTGACACTGGTTTATCTTGCTAGTAACGCCAACAACCCGACTGCGGGATCTGGATTATTTGATGGTTCTTACTCTGCCTTAGCACAACTGACACTCAAACCCACAGAATCCTTAAGTTTGGGCTTAACCTATGCTCGTTCTTTGAATTCAATTGATATTGGTACCAGTAGTGCCATTACCAATGATCCCTTTAATGGAAACAGTACCAGCATTGTTGGGGATAGCTATAGTCTTACGGCTTCCTGGCTTGTTAACCCTGCTTTCAGATTGGGAGGATGGATAGGATATCTCCGGGCATCGGCGCAAGACCTCTCCAATGCTCCTACTGCTGAGATTTTTTACTACGCAGTTAATTTTGGATTTCCAGATTTGGGTAAGGAAGGAAACTTATTAGGCTTTGTTTTTGGACAACCGCCTAGAGTGATCAGCAATCAGTTTGGAGTAAGCGATCGTAGCACCTCATTGCACTTTGAAACTTTCTACCGGTTTCAAATGAACGACCATCTCTCAATCACTCCTGGTGTAATCGTCATTACCAACCCTGAACACAACAGCAATAATGACACGATTTTTGTTGGCATTATTCGGACGACGTTTCAGTTTTAGAGTCTATACAGGCACGGTAAGAGCTGTTTTTCTGTTTTAACCATCCAATTTCCCGGACTGTTAAATTCTATGTTGGAAGAACCATTGGCGAGCAATACCAGTCAAGAAAACTATCTAGTCACCGCCGTGATTTCTCATATCGTGAGACCAGGACGTGAACAAGGTTATGAGGAATGGTTGCACGGAATTGCGACGGCTGCTCACCAATTTAAGGGACACTTAGGAGTCAGCGTGATCCGACCCTGTGACCACACTCATCCTGAATATGTGGCAATTCTCAGATTTGATCATTACGACAACCTCAAAACCTGGCTGGAATCCAGTGTGCGGCAGGAATGGCTGGAGCGGTTGCAGCCCTTGATTGAAAAGCCTGAAACCATTCAAACTCTAACGGGTCTGGAAACCTGGTTTACGCTTCCTAACAAACCCATGAAGGCTCCACCCCCGCGCTACAAAATGGCGATCATGACATGGCTGGGAGTGTTTTTTACGATATCTATTCTCAACCGTTTGCTAGTACCGCTCCTGGTTGGGCTTCCGGTATTGCTCAGAACCTTGTTGGTTACAGGTCTAACGGTTGCCCTGCTGACCTACGTGATTATGCCGCGCCTCACTCAACTCTTTCGCAAATGGCTGTATCCCATTTGATCAAGTACATATCTTGTACATTCACAGGAATCTTCCATGTGTTGTCAACACCTGAACGAACTGACGCTAGAGACTATGATTTCAAAAGCCAATTACCCGGTATTCCGCTGTGAGGAATGCCTGCGAGTTGGCGATCGCTGGGTTCACTTGAGAATTTGTCAAACCTGCGGCAAAATGCTGTGCTGCGACTCGTCTAAAAATCAACACGCTCGCCGCCATTACGAAGAAAGTGGACATGCGGTGATTAGTTCAGCCGAATTGGGAGAACAATGGCTGTGGTGTTTTACCGACGAACAACAGAAGAACTATTGAGCGCGCGCCCCTTTTCTACTCGCGAGGAAACCATGATGTCAAATCAGCCTGCCCTAACAGATATTTGGCCGAGTTTACCCCTGGACGCATGGCAAGAGACCTATGCCACCTTGCACATGTGGACTCAAATCATCGGCAAAATCCGATTTGCCCAAACTCCGTGGATTAATCATTCCTGGCATATTCCCCTCTATCTAACCGTTCGGGGACTGACCACTTCCACGATTCCCTATGGCAGCCGCATCTTTCAAATCGACTTTGATTTCATTGATCATGAGTTGCTGATTCAAACCAGTGAAGGGGCAAGACGGGCGATCGCCCTCTACCCTCGCTCTGTTGCTGATTTTTATCAGACTGTGATGGAAACTCTGAGAGCATTGGATATTCACATCACGATCAACACCAAACCGAATGAAGTTCCAGATCCGATTCGATTTGAGCAGGATGAAACCCATGCTGCTTATGATGCAGACTATGCCAATCGATGCTGGCGAGTGCTGCTACAGTCTGATCGCGTCTTTCGAGAATTTCGCTCCCATTTTTCCGGCAAGGTTAGTCCGGTTCATTTTTTCTGGGGGAGTTTTGATTTAGCAGTGACTCGCTTTTCTGGGCGATCGGCTCCTGAGCATCCGGGAGGGGTGCCAAATTTACCGGATGCAGTGGCGCAGGAAGCCTATTCCCAGGAAGTCAGTAGTGCCGGATTTTGGCCCGGAGCCGGATTATCATACCCAGCGTTTTATTCCTATGCGTACCCAGAACCCGATGGGTTTAAGCAGGCTGAGGTTCGTCCTGATGCTGCATTTTACAATAAAGAGTTGGGTGAATTTATTTTGCCCTATGATGCTGTCCGTGAGGCAGAATCACCGGATCAGATGTTGTTAGAGTTCTTGCAAAGCACCTACGAAGCTGCAGCCAGGTTAGGCAACTGGAATCAAAAGGAACTTCAGCAGTTGACGTTTAAGTCGCAACTGCATTCCTAAATTGGCGTTTAACTGGCAGATATTAAGCGGTGAAATGTAGGACAGTTTCGCAGGCTGGTTTATTGGACGCTTAACCCTTGAGCGTGAAGGACAATTCCGATGAACCTACTGGCAATTACTCCAATTTTGGGAACCCGTCAGGGCATTCTGGCGCGATCGCTCCCCTGAGAATGCAGATAAACTCAAATTTCTCCTCACCCTGGAAGGAACTCGTTGGCAATACACCAATGGTGTTCAAAATCTGGTAGCCATCAGCCTCGACACCTTCCTCAATACTGGACATTTCGCCCTGGAAGAGTGTGGAGATGCGATCGCCACACTTCCATCTGTTCGTCTGGTTCTCCCAAGAGTTGCTGCACCAATTTTTGCAGTGCATCGATGATCGCGCTCTAGGGGATATTGCGCCGGAATTGGTCAAATTTACCCCAGATGAAACCCACATTCCGCACCCCAACTTTCACATGGGGTGCGGGCGGGCAGTAAATTCCGTGGGATGGTCTAGCGCGAACCGCTCGATACAGTATAAATACTTAAAAATCGACCTGCCAGACAAAAGAACTTGTTTATTTGGCTTTGTATTAAACAAAATCATCAGCTAGTTGCGTGTCGCAACTAGAGGTGAATCAGGAGAACAAAAATACTATTGAAGTTGCCAGCAACTTGACGAAAGCACCTACAGATAAATAGAGCAATCGTAAGGATTCAGGTCAAAAAAAACTTCAGTGGCGGCATCTGGTAAAATAGACCTCCTGCGAAAGTCTGATAGAATTGTAAAACAGATAGAAATTCAACTAATCAAAAATGAGTTACGAAAAAGTGAAGAATTTAGAGCATACAGAGTTCAAACGTTTGTGTGGAGTCACTCTAGGAACCTTTGAGCAAATGGTAAAAGTAGTGGCGGCCGAGAAAGTCCTAGCAAAAAAGAGCGGCCGACCGAGTAAACTAAGTATTGAAGATCAAGTATTAATGACCAAGCGAGTACTGGCGAGAGTATCGCACTTATTTTCATATAGGGGTAAGCTGGGAATTGGATCAAACAAATGTATTGAGAAATATCAGGAAAGTTGAAAATATATTAATTAAGTCAGGATTATTTAATGTGGGCGGCAAGAACAAACTAAAAGAGCTAGACTCATCAGCAGAATTAGTAGTTGTGGACGTGACAGAACATGAAATAGAAAGACCAAAAAAAACCGAAAAGATACTAGACCTCTTGCAAAAAAGATATATGTTATAATTAGAGGTTTTAAATTTAATCCCCTACAGCTAACTCATAATTGTA